>JAJHRV010000026.1 GCA_020833525.1 Thermosphaera sp. | reverse complement strand
AGGCGTGGAGATGAATACGTAATTATAGCTGAGGGGAGTAATCTCGAAGAGGTAATGAAGATCCCAGGTGTGGATTGGAGGAGAGTATACACTAATAATATACATGAAGTGGAGAAAGTACTAGGCATAGAGGCAGCGAGATCAGCTATAATTAAAGAAATAAAGAACACTCTAGACGATCAGGGATTAGATGTAGATATAAGGCACATTATGCTACTAGCAGACATGATGACTTGGACTGGCCACGTCAGGCAAGTGGGTAGAATGGGTATAGCTGGTGAAAAACCAAGTGTTTTAGCGAAAGCAACATTTGAGACAACTATTCAAAAACTAGTTGAGAGCGCGGTTTCAGGTGAAGAGGATAAATTACCCAGTATAACAGAAAACATTATAATAGGCCAAATAATACCAGTTGGAACGGGTCTTGTCCAGGTTTATATGAACCCCCAGCTTATTAAGAAAGGAGAGAGCGAGTTAATTGATACGAGGTGATGGAGTAGTTGAATAAAGGAATACCTAAGCCAGAGTTGATAAAAGCTCTTCAAACAGCTTCAAGAACAGGCGAAATTGCCTACGGCTCCAGGGAGGTTGTTAAACTAGTTCTCCACGGTAAGGCAAAACTCGTTGTTTTATCTGCTAATGCACCACCAGAGGTTAAAAGAGATATAATGTACTACTCCAAGTTGAGCCGTATTCCAGTAGTTGTATTCGATGGAACAAACATAGAACTCGGCAGCGTTATTGGGAGGCCACACAGTGTCTCAGCACTTGCAATAATTGACCCAGGGCAGTCGAAAATACTGGATCTCATACAGGTGAGTAGCGAGTGAGTAATAGGGATAAGGGACACGCGAAGATAACACCCGAGGAATTTAGATACATGGCTTTACTGAGCGAATTGACGAATACCTCTGTTAGAGACTGTATAATAGACGAGGAGAATAATAGAATAATATTCTTAGTAAACCCAGATGAAGTTGGAAAAGCTATTGGAGCGCGTGGTTTCTACGTCCAGCAACTACGTAAAATCCTCAATAAAAACATAGAGATTGTGGGATATAGCGATAAACTAGAGGAGCAAGTAAAGCTAGCGCTAGCTCCTGCACGGGTAACAGATATGAAGCTCGTAACTAGGTCTGATGGAGCGAGAATACTGTACGTAGCAGTAGAACCCACAGATAAAGCACTAGCTATTGGGAAGGGAGGAAGGAATATTCAGAGGCTTAAGTTGATTTTAAAAAGACATTTCGGAGTAGACTCTGTTGTAATAGCCTAGGGGAATATTTTTAAGCAAATTATCCAATGATTATCCAAGCTAGAGCAAGGGTGCTTACTTTGCCCGGTAAAAAGGGACCAAATGGCTTATACGCCGCTAGAAGACTAGAGGAGAAGAGGCAGAAGTTTAGGTGGTATCAGCGGGAATACAAGTGGAGAATGCTGAGGAAACTTGGATTAAGAACAGACCCGCTAGAAGGAGCCCCAATGGCTAGGGGCATAGTCTTAGAGAAGGTTGGAGTGGAGTCACGTAAACCTAACTCAGCCCTTAGGAAATGCGTGAGAGTTCAATTAGTTAAAAATGGTAAAGTAGTTACTGCTTTTGTACCATGGGATGGCGGAGTAAATTACATTGATGAACACGACGAGGTAATAATAGAGGGTATTGGTGGTACTCTAGGAGGCGCTATGGGTGATATCCCTGGTGTTAAGTACCGAGTAGTAATGGTTAATGGTGTATCGCTTAAAGCCCTCTGGCTTGGTAAGAAGCAGAAACCAGTGAGATAGGTGTTTAGAGTTGACTGAGCAGAGTTCATATACGCTCGCAGTAAAAGAAATACTTCTATTCGGAAAGTGGAGTTATGACTTCGTTGATGTCAAAGACCCTAGTTTAAAGAAGTATATCTGCCTAAAGCCCGTTAGACTACCCCACACCAGTGGACGCCACGAGCATAGAAAGTTTGGTAAAGCAGAGGTTCCAATAGTGGAGAGATTAATTAATAAACTAATGATGCCGGGTAGAAACGCTGGAAAGAAGCATTTAGCATACAATATAGTGAAGAAGGCATTCGACTTAATACACTTGAAAACAGGTGAGAATCCAATCCAAGTGCTTGTCCGAGCCATTGAGAACTCTGCCCCACGCGAAGATACTACGAGGATCATGTATGGTGGGATAGTATACCATGTATCAGTAGATATATCTCCTCTGAGGAGAATAGATGTTGCACTTAAATACCTAACTGAGGGGGCTAGACTGAAGGCATTCAATAACCCAACACCCATAGAGGAGGCACTAGCCGATGAAATAATACTCGCAGCTAGTAATGACCCTAAGAGCTATGCTATACAGAGGAAGGAAGAAATAGAGAGAATAGCGCTGAGTAGCAGGTAGTAACGATGGTTTTATGAAAACAATTTCTTGCACATTCTACTCATTGATCACATAGTAAATCACATAGTAATTAACAGTAGACTTACCACTTATTAAATCACCTTAAGTAATCTTTATAAGTGTGATTTTTTATCTACGTTGAAAAGGTATAGGTGAGCAGAGGATGAGTGTTCCGCAAAAGCCGCATTTGAACTTAATAATAATAGGCCACGTAGACCATGGAAAAAGCACAATGACAGGGCATATTTTATACCGTCTAGGGTACTTCGATGAGAAGACGATGAAGGAAATAGAGGAGCAAGCTAAGAAGATGGGAAAAGAGAGCTTTAGATTCGCGTGGCTACTGGATAGAATGAAGGAGGAGAGAGAGCGTGGACTCACAATATCGCTGTCATACATGAGGTTCGAGACAAAGAAATACTTCTTCACAATAATTGACGCCCCAGGACATAGAGACTTCGTTAAAAACATGATTACTGGCGCTAGCCAAGCTGATGCTGCAATACTCGTTGTTAGTGCTAGGAAAGGTGAATTCGAGGCTGGAATGAGCGCTGAGGGGCAGACTAGAGAGCACGCGCTTCTCGCTAGAACTATGGGTATAAATCAATTAATCGTTGCAGTGAATAAAATGGATGCTACAGAGCCTCCATACAGCGAGAAGAGGTATAAGGAGGTTGTAGAGATACTCAGTAAGTTTTTGAAGAGTATTGGATATGATGTTAGCAAGATCCCATTTATACCAATATCTGCTTGGACCGGTGAAAACTTAATCGAGAGATCTCCATTAACGCCTTGGTATAATGGGCCAACACTTGTAGAATCACTAGACCTCTTGGAGCCTCCGCCAAAGCCAATTGAGAAACCGCTAAGGCTACCAGTTCAAGATGTTTACTCAATCTCGGGTGTTGGAACCGTAGCGGTTGGCAGAGTTGAAACAGGTGTGTTAAAGACTGGCGATAGAGTTGCCATTACTCCACCTGGACTTGTAGCTGAGGTGAAGTCTATTGAGACTCATCACGTTAGAATAGAGAAAGCTGAGCCAGGAGACAATATTGGAGTTAACTTGAAGGGTGTTGAAAAGAAAGACATTAAGAGAGGAGACGTCATCGGACCCTTAGATACCCCGCCAACTGTGGCAGACGAATTCACTGCTAGAATAATGATTGTCTGGCATCCAACAGCCATAGCAAGTGGATATACTCCAGTAATACATATACATACTGCTAGCATCGCCTGTAGGATAACAGAGATCACTGCAAAGATCGATCCGAGAACCGGTAAGGAAATCGAAAAGAATCCACAGTTCTTGAAGCAGGGAGACTTCGCGATAGTGAAGTTCAAGCCAATCAAGCCCCTGGTAGCTGAGAAGTACGCTGATTTCCCACCACTGGGAAGATTCGCTATGAGAGATATGGGTAAAACTGTTGGTATCGGACAAGTACTAGATGTAAAGCCTGCTCAAGTAACGATTAAGAAGTAGATCTCCTCAACACTAAAAATATGGGTTTTTTCAATCTACTTAGTTAAATAGTGCTTACACCTAGGAAGTGAGGGGATATAATTGTCGATGCAGAGAATGGTTAAAATCAAGATGTGGAGTACAAATGTAAGGGTATTAGAGGACTTTGCATCAAGACTAGTAGATATAGCGAAGAAGAGCGGTGTGAAGATCAGTGGTCCAATACCGCTTCCAACGAAAAAACTCACTATTAGAACACTCAAACTGCCACACGGTGAGGGCAAGAAAAAGTATGAAAAGTGGCAGATGAGGGTACATAAGAGGCTACTATACGTCGCCGAAGACGAGAGAGTTATGAAGCAGTTGATAAGAGTGAGAGTTCCACCGGAAGTATGGATTGAGGTAGAACTCTAGAGTATTCATTATAAAATAAGTAATTTAAACCCTTATACATAGATTTTTTCCTAGAAGCCGGGGTGCCCGAGCGGCCTAAGGGGCTGGCCTGGAGTACCTAACCTGGAGAGCCAGTGGGGGTTAATCCCCCGCGCGGGTTCGAATCCCGCCCCCGGCGCTTGTATTTAAACCCCTATTCTTAATTAGTTTTAAAAGCTTGATTAACCCTAATATGATAGGCAGTGGATTATCTATAAAAATAGTGCTTATGGTGGCTTTGAGTGAGTATGGCTAGAGAGTTTCGGAGAATAGTTAGGGTCTTAGATACAGATATAGATGGAGAACTACCACTAGTGTATGGATTGTCAGTAGTGAAGGGTATAGGCTACACTTTCTCCCTCGCAGTCTGTAGAGTTCTCGGATTGGATCCATACATGAAGCTCGGCTATTTAACCGATGAAGAAGTTAAAAACATCGAGGCTGTTGTAAGAGAGCCTTTGAAATACCATATTCCAGACTGGTATTATAACAGGAGGAAGGACTATACTACAGGTGAAAACATCCACTTAACAGGAGCTACTCTACTATTCCACGTTAAAGAAGATATTGAGCGCGAGAAGAAAATTAAGAGTTGGCGTGGAATAAGACACATATATGGATTAAAAGTCAGAGGACAGAGGACGAGAACTACGGGACGTACGGGTGTCACAGTGGGAGTGAAGAGAAAGAGGACTCAGCAGCAACAACAAAAGAAACAATAGGTGGTTTTAATAGGGGATCCAAAGAAATCTAGAAGGTTGTGGGAGGGTCCACGTACTCCATGGAGGAAGGATAGACTACTCGAGGAATCTAGACTGCTAGGTGTATATGGACTTAGAAACAAGAGAGAGTTGTGGAAAGCAACTACTATTGTGAGGTACTTTAGACATAGAGCGAGAGCACTTCTCGCTGCACCAGTTGAAGTTAGAGAGAGGGAGGAAAAGAAGCTTGTAGAGAAGCTCATAGAGCTTGGGCTTTTAAAGGAGGGGGCTAAACTAGACGATGTATTAAACCTACGTGTAGAAGACTTACTTGAGCGGAGACTACAGACCATTGTATACAAGAAGGGATTGGCCAAGACAATCTATGAGGCGAGACAGTTGATCGTTCACGACCACATAGCCATCGCTGGTAGGAGAATAACTTCCCCAGGCTATATTGTATCAAGAGATGAGGAGAACCTTATAGGGTTCTATTATAAGAGCCCACTGGCTCATAAAGCTATAGCCCTGCAGGAAGAAGGTTCATAGCGCTCAATGGTGGTAAGACATGGCGTTCGCGTTTAGAGAGCTTAAATGGGGAATAGCACACATTTACAGTAGCTCAAACAACACAATCATACACATAACAGACTTGTCAGGCGCTGAAACCGTGAGCATGTGGAGTGGTGGAAAAGTAGTTAAAGCAGATAGAGAAAAACCAAGCCCCTATGCAGCAATGCTGGCCTCATCTAAAGCCGCTACAGAGGCAATGGAGAAGGGTATTGCAGCCCTCCATATAAGAGTAAGAGCACCTGGAGGACACGGTCCTAAAACCCCTGGACCCGGCGCACAAGCTGCCATTAGAGCACTCGCAAGGTCTGGTTTTATCATTGGGAGAATCGAGGACATTACACCAATACCACACGACACCACTAGGAGGCCTGGTGGAAGGAGAGGTAGAAGACTATAGGTAGGTGTAGTTATTTTGGAGATCCAGGTGTTAGAGAAGACTCCTTTCTCCCTTAAATTACTCATTAAGGGAATATCACTACACATGTTGAACTCTATTAGAAGGGCAGTGTTAAGTGAAGTACCCACGATGGCTGTAGATTACGTTATATTCATAGAGAACTCCAGTGTATTCTACGACGAGTACCTAGCCCATAGACTTGGACTTATCCCGTTTAAAAGCGATAATGCATACGAGAAATACAAATCCCCCGAGGAATGCGCCGAAGCCGGTGAGAAAAGGGTGTTTTCAGCTGATTGCTTTGCAAAATTCGACTTAGAAGCAGAGGGGCCTGATTCCGGGGTTCTAGTTATATATAGCAGGGATCTCGTTCCAGGCGACCCCGATATAGTGCCTGTTTTCGATAATATACCGCTCCTCAAGTTGATCAAGGGGCAGAGAGTGAAACTCGAAGCTTTCGCGAGACTTGGACGTGGAAAAGAGCATGCTAAATGGAGCCCCATCTCAGTCGCTACACATAAGTATGTTCCAAGAATCGACATAAACACAGATGCCTGCACAGGGTGCGGTAAGTGCATAGATGCCTGCCCAAGAGGAGTACTCGGGCTCCAAAATGGCAGAGCAATTGCAAAGAATGAGAAATTACTCGACTGCAATCTATGCCGACTCTGCGAACAAGTGTGTGAAGCAAGGGCTATAAAGATCTCGCGTGTCGAGAACGAGTTCATACTATTCCTCGAGTTCACAGGGGCTTTAAGCCCCAAGAAAACACTTATAGAGGCTTCAAATATTCTTATAAAGAAACTAGATGAATTCGAGGAGAAGTTGAAGGCTGTGGGTGTTTTGCAGTGATTAAGCTTGGTAAAAAGACAAATCTAGTCTTAAGAGAGCTCATTGAGACTCTAGATAGTTACTCGAGGAAATATAATGCAGGTATATGGCGTGCGGTAGCTGAAGAACTCGCAAAGCCCTCAAGGCAGAGAAGAGCTGTTAATGTGAGCAGGATCAATAGGTATACAGAGCCTGGCGACATAATAGTTGTCCCCGGGAAAGTCCTAGGTGCTGGAAACCTAGACCACCCAGTGACGGTTGCTGCCTTAAGCTTTTCCAAGACAGCTCTAGAGAAGATAAGGAGAACTGGGGGAAGAGCCATAAGTATTTTTGAACTTTTACGTGAGAACCCTGGTGGGAGCGGAGTAAAGATCATTGGGTGATCGAATGCAGGAGGAAAAACCCATACTCTACATTGATGCATCAAACCACATACTAGGTAGACTAGCTAGTATAGTTGCAAAGAAACTACTAGAAGGCTATAGAGTCTACGTCTTCAACGTAGAGAAAGCAGTTTTAAGTGGTGAGAAACAAAGAGTTATTGAAGGCTACAAACTACTCCTCACCGTTAAAACACACACTAACCCAGAGAAGTCTGGTATAAGGAGGCCGAGGAGCCCTGTGAATATATTCAAGCGAGCTGTTAGAGGTATGCTACCGATGGATAAACCACATGGGAGAGAGGCTTATAAAAGACTAAGAGCATTCACTGGTCTACCAGTAGAGTATGCAAATATAGAGCTCACACGCTTCCCCGAAGCCATGTCGAGTAGACTTCGTGGAAGATACATAAGCGTCGAGGAGGTTTCTAAAGCACTTGGTTGGAGAGGTGGTGGAAAGTGAGCCAGGAGTCTAAGAGTATTAAAATCGTGGTTTCAACAGGTAAGAGAAAGACCAGTATTGCAAGAGCTATCATTAAACCAGGGAGAGGGAGAGTCTGGATCAATAATATACCGCTAGAAGCATACCCAATCGAAATGGCCAGGGAGAAGATAGCAGAGCCTTTGCACCTAGTTGGAGACCTTGCAAACCAAGTTGATATAAAAATCAACGTTATGGGCGGAGGAGTGATGAGCCAGGCTGAAGCATGTAGAATAGCTATAGCTAGGGGACTAGTAGAGTACTTCACTCAAAACCGTGATGAGTTAACTAAGATATTTAAAGAATACGATAGACACTCACTAAGTGGAGACCCCAGGCAAACAGAGCCCGAGAAGTGGGGTAGGTATAGTGCTAGGAGAAGGTGGCAGAAGAGCTATAGGTGACTCCATTGCTGTTCCCAATTAGATGTTTCACCTGTGGGAGACCAATTGGTCATTTATGGGAGGAGTACATTAAGCGGGTTAGGCAAGGAGAGCACCCTGCTAAAGTACTTGACGATCTAGGCGTTAAGAGGTATTGTTGTAGAAGAATGTTTTTGTCCCATGTAGAGATAGCAGATGAAATACTTCACTTCCCAAGAATCTCTTAGAGGTGGGATAGTGTCTGACGAGGTAAAACCACAAATAACCATAGAGCTACTTGTCCCAATAGACAAGTATCTACAAGCTGGAGTCCACATAGGGACGCATATATGTACAAAGTTTGCAGAGCCCTTTGTATATAGGATTAGATCTGATGGAGTCTACATACTAGACGTGAGGAAGATAGATGAGAGATTAAGAATAGCTGGTAAATTCCTCGCGGGCTTTGAACCAGTAAAAATAGCAGTTGTTTCTGCGCGCCTATATGGTAGGAAACCCGTGGAGAAGATGTGTAAATACCTACAGTGCAAACCCTATACAGGTAGATTTCTACCAGGGACGTTTACAAACCCCACGTTAAAGTGGTACTTTGAACCAGATGTTGTTGTTGTAACAGATCCTAGAGCAGACTCCCAGGCTCTAAAAGAAACCGCTGAAATCGGCATACCTGTAGTGGGATTCGTAGACACAGATAACAAGACAGAGTTCATAGACTTAGCAATACCTGGAAACAATAAGGGGAGAAAGAGTCTAGCACTACTATACTGGATACTAACAAGACAAGTTCTCAGAGAACGCGGGATAATACCTCAAAACGCAGAGCTACCGGAACCCCCCTCAGAGTTTGAAACACCAATATAGTTTTTCACTCCACACTAGTTTTACTTCATTTACTTTATTCAGTAGAAATCACTGTAGAGAAGTATTAATAACGCATATGACGATAAGAAGCAATATAGGTGTAGACATTGAAGAAAGCGCGGAAACCAGTTGTTGCGGGTTATTTCTATCCAAGTAGGAGGCAGGAGCTAATTGACTCCATAGAGTGGTCGTTTAAACACAGGCTTGGACCTGGGGGTATTCCAAGGGTTTATCCAAGTAGGGTTAAAGGCGTTATAGGGTATGTTGTACCTCACGCAGGCTATATGTATAGTGGACCTATAGCTGCACACGCATACTATGATATGGCTAGTTATGGTAAGCCCGAGACAGTATTAATTATTGGCACAAACCACACTGGACTAGGCTCCCCTATCTCTATTTACCCCGGTGGTGTATGGGAGACGCCACTTGGAGTCCTCCAAGTAGATGAAGAACTGGGGAAAGTGATTGCAGAGAAGTCTGATCTAGCGGATCTAGATGTATACGCACACCTCGAAGAGCACTCCGTTGAAGTGCAATTACCCTTCATTCAATACCTATTCGGAGACACCGTGAAAATCCTCCCATTGGTTATGGGTATTCACACTCCTGAGGCTGCTAGAGAGCTCTCAAGATCAATTATAGCGGGTATTACTGAGTTAAAGAGAGATGTCTTAATAATTGCAAGCAGTGACTTCAACCACTACGAGCCCCACGATGTTACAATTAAAAAAGACATGGAGGCTATTGAGAGGATAATCAACCTGGATACAGAGGGCTTTTACCAAGTAGTATTGAGAGACAACATCAGTATTTGTGGTCCAGGTGGAGTAATGACTCTAATTGAAGTAGCAAAGAATTTAGGTGGAAAATCACAACTATTAAAACACGCAACTAGTGGAGATGTATCAGGGGATAAATCAGCTGTAGTAGGCTACGCTAGCATAAAATTCCACCTATAGTCTTTGATAATTATGAACTCCTACAAATCATGGTGTTTAAATATTGAGTATTATTAAGCGAAAGTTTGAGCATATAGAGATCAGTATGAGGGAGGATGTTGTCTATTCCGGTAATTGTAGGGAGCTATATGAAGAGATCACTTTAATCCATCAATCCCTTCCAGGCATATCATACAGTGATCTAGATACATCTACAGTGTTCCTTGGGTATAGACTCAACTACCCAATAGTAATCGAGGCAATGACCGGTGGACACCCAGACCTCAAGCCAATAAATGAAAAACTAGCTAAGCTAGCGAGTCAATACCGTATAGCTATTGGTGTTGGAAGCCAGAGACCAATCATTAAGTCAGGGTTTAACAAAGAGGTTGTAGAGTCATACCGCATTGTTAGGGAAACCGCGGTAGATGTCCCAGTTATAGGGAATATTGGTATCGCACAGCTCAATGAGTTAAGTATCGATGATGTTAAGAAACTAGTCGAAGTTATTGAAGCAGATGCCCTTGCAGTACACTTAAACCCTGCACAGGAGATAATACAGCCCGAGGGAGACGTGGACTTCAGAGATGACCTATTATCGAGAATCAAAATGCTCGTTAAAGAACTAGACGTACCCATAATCATAAAGGAAGTTGGCAATGGATTGTCTATGGAGACTGTGGCTAAATTCAGGGAATTAGAGATAAAAATATTCGACGTAGCTGGCTCCTGTGGAACAGACTGGGTTAAGATAGAGGCTCTTAGAAACCCTGGAAATAGTATTTCGAGAGCGGTGGGTTTTACACTATCCGAGGCTAAGTGGGGTATTCCAACACCATTATCCCTAATTGAAGCCCGCTATGCAGCCCCAGATGCTACAATAGTTGCTAGTGGTGGAGTGTGGAGTGGTGTGGTAGCTGCTAAACTAATAGCTCTTGGAGGAGACTTGGTCGGTGCTGCTCGTCCATTTCTGAAAACCCTGTTAGAACATGGAGAAGAGGGGGTTAGGAACTTTTTAGACAAGTATATTAGTGAGTTAAAAGCAGTGATGTTTTTAACGGGCTCTAGGACGCTTAGAGAACTAAGGTACAAACCCATAGTGCTGGGATTACCGGTGAGGAACTACCTAGAGCAACGGGGTATTAATGTATACAAGTACCTTGAAATCTATAGACGTGGAGTGGTAGCTTGAATATAGACTATGTTTTCCCAGAAGCCTATGTTGAGGGTGTGGAGAGTCATAAATATCTCTGCAACTTAGACAACTCATACATAGTCACTACTACTAGTTACAAAGATTTGAATTGCAAGAAACTATATGGACTTGTACCATACGAGAAAACCATGGAATACATTGACCTAGTTGAAGCTTATACAAAGAGATCAATTGCTGTATTATGGAGTGATAAATCTAAAGGAGGCTACACAGGGTATTTACTAAGGGAGAAAACACCCCTCTGCCTACAAGAGGTGGTGGGTAGTAACATATATGTGCTACGTAGAGAAGGAGATACTATTAGAGTAGGCGAGCATGTTGCTTACACCGTGTCCGGAAAAATAGAGGTTAGAAAGGTGAAGTCTAAGTGCGAGGGTTTAATTGCATTAATAATAGATCGACCATGGGAGGAGCCAAGGAAGACAATACTGGTGATTGTGAGTGAGTATAGAGAAATCAATGCTGGAGAAAATACGTGAAGTAGCGTATAAACATGCTTTGATAAACGCCGTTAAACACAGCGGTAAAGCCGATTTAAAAGCCGTTGTTTCAAAAATCGCTGCAGAGATCCCCGAGGCACGTAAGAACCTAAGAGAGTACATGGAATACATTAAGTCAATAGTTGAGGAAGTAAATAAGTTAACACTCGAGGAGCAGTTAAAAATAGTTTCGTCAAACTGGCCTGAAGTACTCGAAGAGAGGACCCAGGAGTTTAAGAAAGAACTTCCACCACTACCAAACGCTATTGAAGGCAATGTAGTTACGAGACTAGCCCCAAACCCTGATTTCTCACTACACCTCGGCAATGCAAGACCAGCTCTCCTAAACTACTGGTATGCTGTTATGTATAAGGGTAAAATGATCCTTAGGTTTGAAGACACCGACCCCCGCTTAAAGGCTCCTTATCCAGATACGTACATAGCTATTAAGAGAGATTTAGAGTGGCTTGGAGTATCTTGGAGTGAGGAGTACATTCAAAGCCTCAGACTACCAATATTCTACGATATTGCGAGAAAACTCATTGAGAAGGGAGGGGCCTACGTTGACTTATGTAGCGATAAAGCGTTTAAGTCGCTTAGAAACAAGGGGAAGGCCTGTCCACACAGGGATAAATCCCCCGCAGAGAACCTTGAAGAATTCGACAAAATGCTTGAGGGGAAGTATGGGGAAGGAGAAGCTGTTGTTAGAGTTAAAACAGACCTTCAACACCCAGATCTAAGCGTCCGGGACTGGGTTGCATTTAGGATAATTGATACTAGTAAAACCCCTCACCCAGTAACGGGTGAGAAGTACATTGTTTGGCCTACATATAACTTCGCCGCGGCCGTTGACGATCACTTAATGGGAGTAACACATATACTGAGAGCCAAGGAACACGTTACTAACACTATTAAACAGAGATACCTCTACGACCACATGGGTTGGAAGTACCCTGAGACTATTCACTTTGGTAGATTATCACTAGAGGGTGTTATATTGAGTAAGTCTAAAACTAAGAAGTTGATTGTTGAGAGGGGGTTGGAGAGTCATGCTGATCCTCGGCTCGGCACTATACAGGGTCTCCGTAGGCGTGGCATTGTACGAGAGGCCGTTTGGAGAATTATAAAGGACGTTGGAATTAAGGGTATCGACGCGAAGATCAGTTTAGCGAATCTCTACGCTATAAACAGGGTAATTGTAGACCCTATAGCCAATAGATACATGGCTGTGAAATCCCCAGTTCCAGTTGTCATTAGAGGGTTGAGAGATGAAGTCAAGGCATTAATACCTATCCACCCATCACGGAGAGAAACCTACA
>JAJHRV010000099.1 GCA_020833525.1 Thermosphaera sp. | reverse complement strand
GAGGTTAAGACTCTACAGGAGCTTGTATCAATGCATGGAGCTTGCTTTGACGCCAGCTTCTGGCCTATGCTATCCGTATTCAAGGATCTCCGTGAGAGGGGTAGGAGGGTTAGAGTTTTAGCTCCAATGAGGTTTCTAGTTAGAGATAAAACTGGCGAGCTTAGACTAGTATACGTCCTCGAGGAGAAGTACCCTGTGAAGATCAGCAACTTAGTTGAGTTGATTAATGAAGCTAAGCGAAACAATCTAAAGGCAACATTCGCTATTGTTAGTCTACAGGGGGAGTTAACATACTATGACTCTATACCAGCTGATATAAGGGTGGAGCGTGATGAGCGAGTATAATCCACCTAGGGGCATGAGGGATATTACTGGTAGAGATGCAGAGCTCTACGAGTATCTCTTCGAGGAGTTTAAGTCTACTGCTAGGAGGCATGGATTTGAGCCAATTATAACCCCTACACTCGAATACTTCTCACTCTTCGAGGCTAAGAGCGGTGAGGAGATTAAGAAGTCTATGTATGTATTCGAGGATAAAGCAGGGCGCTTAGTGGCGTTGAGACCCGAGGTAACTGCGAGCGTTGTAAGGGCTTACCTAAGGCACTATAGAGCTAGGCCTAAGCCGATTAGACTCTACTATGTAGCCCAGTGTTTTAGGTACGAGGAACCACAGTATGCTAGGTATAGGGAGTTCTGGCAGGGTGGGTTAGAGGTTATTGGGGAGCCTGATGTAAATGCTGATGTAGCAGTTGCATACACTGCTAGTAGCTTCCTAGAGGATATAGGTGTTAAACACTACTATGAAGTAGGCAATGTAGCAATCTATAGAGCATTTATGAGTAAAATGGGGGTTAGCGAGGAGATCCAAGACCACATACTACACTTAATAGATAAAGATAGAGTGGTAGACGCTGTCAATGAGTTAAAGAGCATTGTGGGGGATAGAGCGGATTTAATCAGTACACTCGTAGAGACGAGGGACTTGGATAAAGTAGAATCCATTATAAACGATTATAGGGAACTCCTCGGTGATAAATACGAGAGGGTTCAAGAGGAGCAGGCTAGGCTACGCGACTTCATAACAATAATGAGTGAGCTTGGTTACGATGTAAAATACCAGCCTAAACTAGTACGGGGACTCGCATACTACACAGGGCTGATCTTTGAGTATAAGTTAAAGGATTCCCCGAGGGCACCGAGTATAGGTGGAGGAGGGAGGTATGATGGATTAACCATGGTCTACAATGGGCCATTTGAATACTCTACGGGCTTAGCGATGGGAATAGATAGAATAGCACTAGCACTCACAGAGAAATACCAGCCCACTCCAACCAAGAAAATAGTAGTGATAGTAATAGGCAATACACCGCTCACAATAGGCTATAAAACCCTAAACACGCTAACCAGGGCAAGCCATATAATACAGGGATTTGTGTTGAAAACAAGGAATCTATCTAAAACACTAGAGTATGCTAGTAAAATCGGGGTGGACTACGCTTTGATCATAGGCGAGAAGGAGTATAGAGAAAACACAGTGACTATTAAAAACATGAAGACAGGGGAACAAGCCAAGTTGACGCTTCAAGAAGCAGCGAAGATAATGCATTAAACAACCCACATGCAACATCTATTCCTAAGACAAAACAAGTTTCCCTCCCTCTAAAATACATCACGGTACTTAGGTGCCCGGATTCCTATTATCTGCATCAATAGCCATTTCATGCTAAACTACCATAAATGGCGAATATTAACTATGAGGTTAGTGGAGCGTATAGACTATGGTTATTCCACTTTGATGACTATCTTTCTGTCTTCTCGATTCATGGTTTTTGATCACGGTGTTAATCTATATTAAGCGCAAATAAAGTCAGTATTACTAAGTGTAATTATTGAGAATTAAATAGGTGATTCTTGTGGCTAGGTTGAGACTCGAGAAAATAGGGGATTATGAGTGGGTTATTCCAAAGGGCGCTAAGCCGTGTATGAATACAGATGCTATTATATTCGCTGATGAGTACTTGTTGGAGAAAATGGAGTCTGATCTCACACTCGAGCAGGCGGCCAATGTAGCTTGTCTACCGGGTATTAAGTTGTACTCGTATGTAATGCCAGATGGACACCAAGGTTATGGATTTCCAATTGGTGGTGTTGCTGGCTTTGACTTAGAGGAGGGTGTTATTAGCCCTGGTGGTGTTGGCTACGATATAAACTGTGGCGTGAGGGTTTTAAGGACAAACCTCTCAGTGGACGATGTCAGGGATAAGTTGAAGGAGCTTGTTGAAGTATTATTTAGGAATGTACCGAGTGGCGTTGGCTCAACAGGGCAGTTGAGGCTTAGTTTTAGGGATCTAGATGAGGTTTTAGAGCATGGTGTTAAGTGGGCTATCGAGCATGGTTTTGGATGGGAGCGCGATGCAGAGCACACTGAGGAGCGTGGATCGATGAAGGGTGCGAGAGCTGATAAAGTTAGTAAGGTCGCCAAGCAGAGGGGTCATGAGCAACTTGGTACTCTGGGTGCTGGGAACCACTTCCTAGAGATCCAGTTTGTAGACAGGATCTACGATCCTGAGATAGCCAAGGTCATGGGGTTGACTCACGTCGGGCAAGTAACTGTAATGATCCACACTGGTAGCCGTGGACTAGGACACCAAGTTGCAAGCGACTACCTACAAGTCATGGAGAGAGCTATGAGGAAGTATGGTATTAGTGTACCGGATAGAGAGCTAGCGGCTCTTCCATTCAAGAGCCTCGAGGCCCAGGACTACTTTGCAGCTATGGCTGCAGCGGCTAACTTCGCCTGGACTAATAGACAGATCATTATGCACTGGGTTAGGGAGAGCTTTAGAAAGGTATTCAAGCAGGATCCAGAGGCTCTTGGCTTAGAGTTAATATATGATGTAGCACACAATATTGCGAAAATAGAGGAGCACGTGGTTAATGGAGAGAAGTATAGAGTTGTAGTCCACAGGAAGGGCGCTACAAGGGCTTTTCCACCGGGACACCCGGATATACCCAGCGACTACTCGAGTATTGGGCAGCCAGTACTAATACCGGGTAGTATGGGTACAGCGAGCTACATACTCGTCGGCGTGAGAGAAGCCGCTAGAACATGGTATAGTGCACCACACGGTGCTGGAAGGTGGCTTAGTAGAGGAGAGGCCATTAGGTCGTACTCACCAGACCGCGTAATAGCAGAGCTGGGTAGTAAGGGCATAGTTGTGCGGGCTGCTACAAAAAGAGTTGTCAGCGAGGAGGCTCCAGAGGCGTATAAAGACGTTGACCGCGTAGTGCTAGTAGCTGATAAAGTAAGGATTTCGAGGCCCGTTGCGAGGCTTGTGCCGATAGGCGTGGTTAAAGGCTAGTGGATGAATAATTCATGCTTCAATATTTAACTTAACTAAACTGCTAGAAGAACAAGTGCAGAGAACACTAGTATAGCTGCAACGATTTTCCTCACCGTCAACTCCTCCTGCAGTATTAGAGTCGCCAGTACTATTACAAATAACACACTAGAGCGATCCACAATAGCTACTCTACTAGCCTCACCTGCCCCCGCTGTATACTAGAGTATTAACTATTAAATTGGGAAAATTCACTCCAATACGTAGTTTAAGTACACTCAGCACTGTTTTTAACCAGGTTGCACTTTATACATGTATCTCTCAATACTCTCCAATACCCCCTCAACTGTACTCTCATCAAATACGAGCTTTGGAAGCTTCCATAAAACCCCTGGATAAACCGGGTTATAAATTCATTTCTACAAGTGGAGATACCTAATGGATCTGCTCTATCCATTGACTCGCTGTAAACCCACTAAAGAATCCTCAATGATTAAAGTATTTCTAAGGCTGGGAAGTCTTTACTTATGTATAATTATCTTTACGCGCCCTCTCCTCGCATCTACTCTCACTTTTTCAGGGTCTACTTTGAATGGTAGTTCTATGACTTCTCGATACTCGTGGAATTTTGTTTCACCACTACGACCTGTGACTCCATGAAATACTACTTCCTCCCTGAG
>JAJHRV010000098.1 GCA_020833525.1 Thermosphaera sp. | reverse complement strand
AACATTACCCCTCATTACTCTTAATCTAATAATAGTGTTATTCAATGCGAAAATATGTGGAAACCTCGCTAGTAATCCCTCAAGATTTTCAAATCCAACTCCAGTAAGGTGTCCAAATAAAACCTTCATAACAAAAGGGTAGTTTATTGCTTGCTCAATGACTCCTGTTCTATTGGACTCCATTAGCGACATACATTCTAGTCTTTGATAAATTGGAGACTTTGCATAGCACACCTCCAGTAGAGTTCTCACGGGTGTACGTGTAACCTCAGTCTCAACGAAGTAGTGTATCCACTCGGTTTTCACCTTAATTTTCCCACCTTCAATGCTTAAGTAGCTTCTTGCATAGCCCTCGCTATATAGGAGTTCAAGTCTTCTCTCTACGTGAATGTCAGTTGTATTTACACATGATATAATGATGTCTCTGTACCTACCCTTTAACACTCTAACTGCGGGTATTAAGGCGTTGACTGCAGGCCCGTATTTAACTATGAGGGGTGTTTGTGCACATAGGTCTTTTAAAGGCAGAGATGTAGTCTCCTCTCTTCTCTCGCCATACCAATCAAAGCCGCTTCGGAGAGCTCCTCTGGGTGTTTCAATCTTAGTGTATGATATAAAACCCCTAGCGATAGCCAAGCGCTCAGGGAATTTAACTTCACTACTCGATATACTCGTCACCGCTGAAAACTCCGTAAGTAACTGCTTTGCTTTTAAAGCCCTACGGGCATGCCTCCAAGTAGCTAGAAAAGCCAATATAAGTAATACTAGAAACATCATGATGTATATTAAAACCCATATAGAACCGGGGTTTACTTCAAAAATAGCCATGTGAATCAATCCACCATCCAAGGTACAAATACTACAAATAACTTAATTAACGACTAAATAATGGATGAAGTACTTTCAATACAGCAACTAGGTAATTGTCCAGGCCTTTGAGCAGTCTATAATTAATTGTGAATACCCGACTTCTCCCCCGGGGAACCCAATGACTACAGGACAATTATGAGAGTTTAACTACTCACGTAGACTGTGGATGCAGGGATTGAAGCTATTAAGTATGTTTGGCCAAGAACCTGCATTCTTGCAGTGCTTGAAGGATAGTGAAAACTCGGGGTGTATGCAAGGAGCTAATTAATCCATGTGGGAGAATGCCCTTTTTTACTACGGGTATGGAGGGGTCAGGATTGATGGTGTTTATTGTAGAGCATTATTTGGATGGGTTTTTGTTTTAATTAGTTTATTCTTATTTGGTTTTAATTGAGGCGGTGTTGATGTATATTGGATTCGCGGCTCATAGTGAAGAGCCTGGTGAATTATTAGTTTCGAAGACGAGGAGTCTTCTTGAGACGATGAAGAGCGAGTGTCCTAGTGGTGTGAAAATAGTTGTTGGAGGGTACTGGGGGTTGATGAAGTATGTTGTAGATAAGGCGATCGAGCTCGGGTTTAACGTAATTATTCTCCCACCCGTGGAGCTCGAGGATGTATCATTTCCCGAGAAAGCCATTGTCGTGAAGACTGGAGTATCCTTCCGAAATAGAAGCGTGTTTCTAGCTAGGACTGTAGACATTCTCGTGGTTCTCGGAGGCGGGGCGGGCTGCATTCAAGAGCTTGTCACAGCCTACACCGAGAAGAAGCCGGTTTACGTTCTCATAAATACTGGATACCCGACGGATATGGTGAAGAACTGGCCTACATATCTAGATAATAGGAGACTAGCTCCAATACTCAAGTATAGTGACCCGGCGGATTTAGCGAAGGATATTTGTAGAGTGAAGGAAACACGTGTTTCTTTAAAGAGCGGTACTGAGTATTAATTATGCATTTACTCACTACGCCAGGATCAATTTTTTATATCACACTAGATTGAAGTAATCCTTCCACGACTTCTTACTCTATATCAACGAGTCTTTTGTCTCTCTAACTAATTATGATACGTGGGCTGAGAGTTTTCACGTTGGCTACTACAAATAACTTAATAAGTTGTCGTAGTGTAGTACTCATTATTGCCCAATAATCTTTTTCGCGAATAGGGATTTATAATAGTCGACGATCTCATCTGGTAGACTATGGACTTTTCCAGTAAGTTTTGCAAGTACATATATTTGCGAGGTCCTCTCGACGACAACTAGGACTTCTAGTGCTTCATCTAAGTTTCTACCACAAGTTACAACACCATGGTTTGCAAGTATAACTGCGGATCTACCCTTGAGTGCTTTCACAGCGTTTTCAGCTAGCTCCTCGGTGCCGAAGGGAGCATAATCAGCTACTCTAACTTCGCCACCTGTATATAGCATCATCTCCTCGATTATTGGAGGGAGAGGCTCTCTAATAACAGCTAGTATACTCGTGTATACTGGGTGTGCGTGTATAATTGCTCCAACGTGGCTATAACTCATATATATGGCTAGGTGGAGGGGCATTTCAACACTTGGTTTATGCCTACCCTCAATAACTTCTCCATTTATAGATACCAGTAGAATATCCTCTGGTGACATGGCAGATTTAATAACTCCGCTCGGCGTGATCAACAACCGGTCATCCCCAACTTTAACGCTTATATTCCCAGATCTACCGTAATTTAACCCCTTTTCATCCATATACTTGAAAACATCCACCATTCTCCTCTTCAAATCCATGTACATGTAGATCCCTTTAGCAGAGCTACATTTACATGTATTTTTCCCAAGCCTTAATTATATTTCCTTGGCTTAGTAGTGGTATTTATGGGCTATTCAAATAGACTCCAAGAGAGAATACTTGAAGGCATAATTGACTTAAGTAAGATCTATGAGAGGCCAGTTAAAAGCGATGAAGTGGCTTCATACCTGGGTATTCACCCGGGTAGCGTGAGGAACGCTATTTCAGCTCTTAAAGTTTTAGGCCTCATAGAGTCTAGGAGAGGGCCTTATGGAGGATACACTCAAAACCGAGAAGGCACTAATTGTATTTACTAAGAGAGATTATTTAAGTGCGGCATTAATGACTCTGGGCGGGAGGCCTTCTAGGATCTCTACTACTATTACCCTATGTCTAACAGAGAGGAGTTTAACCATGGAGTTGAGGAATTTATGGAGAAAACTAAACTGGAGGCGCGGTAGGAGATTTGTTGTGAAGCTCGGCCGCTACGTTGTCGATGGCTTATTGTTGGAGTCTGATAGAGTGGGTAGGAGAGTGGTTGTTCTTGTAAAACGCGTTGTTGGAGTGAGAAAGCCTATTACCTGCGAGAGGGGTGTTAGTGTGAGGAATTTGCTTGGATTAATGACTAGGAGGAGTGTTGAGTGTGCTCTTTTAGTTAGGAGTGGCCGTGTAGATGGATATGCTAGTTTATACTATCTATTGAAGCTTATTAGTAGTGGCTTAGACCCAGAAACTCCTGTAGAGCATGTCTTCAAACCTATACCCAGGAGCGAGAGGTTGTTGAGTTTTTTGAAAATAGGTTATTGTAGGTTTTAGTTAATTAATTATCATTACAAATCTATAACTTGTTTAGCTCATATTACTTCATACTGGTGATATCTTGGTATTAGAGTTAAAACCTATTCTCATGAGTGAAGATGAGATTAGAGCTCTCCTAACGAGTATTGATGAGGCATAAATTAGAGAGGCTAGAAAAACATGCCTTACAAGTCTCGAGGAGACAATACTCACTAGGGGTGAGCCTGGTGGAGCCGCTGTATATGACTTGAAGGGTCGTAGAATAATAGATATGACATCCCAGGCCTGGACTCTAAATGTTGGCTATTCACACCCAGATGTTGTATATGCTGCTGCACTCCAAGCTAGTTTACTAAACCACGTTAGGTATGGTTATTCAACAATACCTAGATTAAAGCTAATGCTTAAGATACGAGAGATCTACGGGTACGAGAGAGTGGCGTTGAATACTCGGGGTGGTGGCTGGGCTATTGAGGTGGCTATGAAGCTAGCAATGGTTAATAAGCCGGGTGCAGACACTTTCCTCGTTGCATGGAGGAGTTTCCACGGAAATAGCCTCGCCTTAACAGCGGCTTCACACCCGCTTCCAGG
>JAJHRV010000097.1 GCA_020833525.1 Thermosphaera sp. | reverse complement strand
CCTACAGCTGCGATTGCGTACTTGGGGTAGGTTCTCTCCAAGGGAGACACCATTAACTCCACGTAGTACGTAATAGAGACAATATACATATTTCCCTATTACATGTTTATAATGTTTAACTCCACTTGAGTAATCATTATTGGGTTGAAACAGGTGGTGCTCTGTGTATAAGCCACACGTATTAATAATTAATGCGTCGCCAAGGAAGTACGGATCATCAACTCAATTAGCTAAGGTCGCGGAAACTGGAGCGTTAGATGCGGGTGGAGAAGTAGAGAGTATCTTCCTATACGATTACAATATAAAGCCCTGCATAGGCTGCGTCTCCGATAATGTAAACTATTGTAGATTCCCCTGTATCATAGGGGACGATGACTTCAATAAAATTGGAGAGGTCATTGTACGGGCAGATGGGTTGATCATTGCAACTCCTGTTTACTGGTATGGGCCAAGCGGGGTCTTGAAGAATTTCATTGATAGATTAACAAGCATGGAGAACATGATATTCCATGGAGGTAGGAGTCTTCTTGAGGGGAAGGTTGCGGGCTTCATTGCTACTGGTGCAGATAGTGGTGTAATGATGACGATCTCCTATCTCGCAATAGTCCTTAACAGTATGGGAGTCGTGATTGCCCCATGGAGTATGGCATACACACACGAGGAGGATGCATTGAGTGACGAAGCGGCATTGAAGGACGCATACAATGTTGGATACCTTGTTGTTGAGACAATTAAAGCACTGAAGAATTATGGTAAATACATTGGCTACACGCCAATTGTTGACACGCAGAGATTAAGGGATATAGTTGGAGACTACGTTGGGAAACTGGATAATAGAGAAGAGAGAGCAAAGTTTATTGAGAGACTAGCTTCGAGAAGTATTAGTACAGATAATTGATTTTAACCCGTTATAGATGCTCGTGGAGCTCCACGGGCCAATTCGTTGCTCTAGTTTTACCACTTCTACTCCTCTGACACCTTTATTCTCCAACTCCTTCTTTAATTCCTCGGGCTCGATCCACTGGTCTGGTCCTAGGAGGACGATGTTTGGCTTTAAATCCATAATGGGTTTTAAGAAGTCTTCTACATCCCCGAGGGAGGCGGATGAAACATACTTCAAGGACTTTATAATGATCAACCTATCTCCTTCACTGAGAACAGGCTTTCTACGCTTAAACTTCTCAAAGTTCCTGTCTCTCGAGATAACGACGTGGACTCTCCCCATTTCCCACGCCCTCTCTAATAGTGCGATGTGACCGGGGTGTAGGAATTCAAAGCTTCCAGCGACGAGTACTAGTGGTCTACTAAGGATCTCGCTTAAAGGCCTCCAATCAATGTTCTTCAAGTAGCCGAGGTGTCTAAGTGCATCTATCAACCCCTCGGCATATGCAATGCAGGATAGACTGGATACGTAGTCCTTTTTCTCAAAGTAGTATTTTGCGTCGCTTAGGTAGCTCTTTGCAAGATTTAATATCGAAGACGCGTTTTTTGGTAACTCGCTCTCATTAATTCTACTCAAAAACTGCTCAACATTATATATGTATGCAGATAACCTCATAGTGATTGTTGTCTCGTTCAAACCCTACACCCATATATATTATACGCGTTTAAAGAGTGAAAAACGGAAAGCTTATTATTTTCAACCATAGATAATCTTAATAAATATAGTATAGAATGGTGCTTATGCAGTGCCTTCAGTGAAGTCTGAACATGCTGGATACAAAAAACCCGAGGCCACGATTATAGTTCTTGGGGAGCCGGTAGGTGTAGAACGGCTTAGGACGATTGTTTGGAAGTACGGGTCTAGAGGCGTAAAGATAGTTGTTTTTTCAAATGAGCGGAGTTCACGCGTACTCGAGGACTTAAGGGAATTAATACTAAGTAACATAGCGTTTACAATTGAACTATACCACTTGAAGACTAGCACGTTAAGCGAGGTATTGAAGAGAGAGGAGGATAGAGTAGTAGAAGTAGTTGTATTTGACTCAAGTTTAATCAACACGCTGCCTCCTTCCTTGAAATTAAAGGTGGATATTCATTGAGCCTAGACGTAGTAATCACCACTGATAGAACGATGATGTCCAATCACCATAGAAAGGAATTCCTCGGCTTCGCAGCGACAGGTCCACCAATATCAATGCCCGAGAGCCTCTGGCTATTTCTTACAGCCCCTAAAGTCAAAACCGATAAAACCGGTAGGCCTATTGAGGCACCATATGGACTACGTAAAGTTGAGGCAGCTTTAATTGACGCTGGCTTCAATGCAGCAATAATAGATCCAGACCACCTATATAGATATGTTGATAAAATGAAGGTTTTAATGATTGGACACCACGACTACTTCGCATATGGCCCACCGAGTAGTGAGTGGTGGAGTTTAACGGGTTTAGAGCCTATTAATAGGAGGAGCTTCATTAGATTCATGAATAGCCCGGTTATTAGGAGGGCTAAGGAGAGGGGTGTTAAGATCATTGTTGGTGGTCCAGCAGCTTGGCAGTGGCTCTACGAGTTAGAGTTAATGGAGAAGTGGGGTGTTGATACAATCGTAGATGGAGAGGGGGAGAAAGTTGTAGTTGAACTAGTTGATAAAGCTTTGAAGGGTGAGGATTTACCCAGGTACGTCTACGTTGGAGTTGATAATGCACCAGGTGTGGATGAAATACCGTTGATTAAGGGAGGAAGCGTGAATGGGTTAGTGGAGATCATGAGGGGTTGTCCAAGAGGATGTAAATTCTGCAGTGTAACTCTAAGACCCCTTAGATTTATACCCCTGGAGAAAATACTGAGGGAAATAGAGGTTAATTTGAGAGCGGGCATTAATGGCGCTATTCTCCATAGTGAAGACGTCTTACTATACTATGCAGATGGTGTAAAGCCCCGTCCAGAGCCACTAATAAAGCTCCATGAGGGGGTCATGAAGAAGATTGGGGAGAGGGGTTCTTTTGCATGGTCTCATGCAAGTCTTGCTGCAATAAAGTATGCTGAGGAGAACTATAAGTTAATAACTAGACTCATGAGTGAGTACATACTTAATGATTATAGGAAAATGCTTGGAGTAGAGGTAGGGATAGAGACTGGTAGCCCGGCCCTTGCTAGGAAGATCATGGTTGCAAAATCCTCTCCATATCCACCTGAGCAATGGCCGATTGTAGTTGAAGAAGCCTTCAAAATAATGCATGAAAACAAAATAGTACCGGCGGCAACGGTAATTCTTGGGTTTCCAGAGGAGACGATTGACGATGTTGTGAAGACAATTGAGTTGATTGATAGGTTGAAGCCGTATAGAAGCATTATTGTACCAATGTTCTTTGTACCCATGGGTGCTTTGAAGAAGAATAAGTGGTTTTTAAGGGATCACCTGAGTATAGAGCATGTTGAAGCCATGAAGAAGATGTATGAGCACACCATATACTGGGCTGAAGAAATTATGAAGAACTATATGACAAGCCCCTACTACCTCCCAGTTAAACTCCTATTGAAATACTTCATGTCCTATGTCAAGTGGAGAGTGAATAAGTACATGGGTAAACTCGAAGAAATGGTTAAAAAGTAGTATTTTATAAACCATAGTCATTGAGCAAACACGGGAAAAGGTGTGCAGTATTGGATTCATTTTACATAACAACGCCGATTTACTACCCGAACGCGCCACCACACATTGGCCACGCCTACACAACTGTATTTGCAGATGTATTGGCTAGGTATAAGAGGCTCTGCGGGGTAAGAGTTTTCTTCTTAACGGGGAACGATGAGCACGGATTGAAAATACAGAAGACCGCTGAGAAGCTGGGGAAGTCCCCCAAAGACTTCACCGATGAAATGGCCGAGGTCTTTAAATCATATTGGAGAAGCCTGGATATACAATACGATTACTTCATTAGAACCACCGATACAAACCACGAGAAAGCAGTGAAGGAGGCATTTAACTACATCTACAAGAAGGGGTTAATTTATAAGGCAAAGTACTCTGGACTGTACTGTGTAGAGTGCGAGAAGTACTATTCCCCAGGAGAATACGTAGAGGTTGAGGGGAAGCCGTAC
>JAJHRV010000025.1 GCA_020833525.1 Thermosphaera sp. | reverse complement strand
ATGTGCAGTTACCCATGTTGGCGGGTAGCTGAGAGGCTAGGAGCCACATGAAGGCGTCGAAGTACTGGTTCACAGCGCTGCTGTTAACTATAAACCACTTGATCTTGTCATGAATATATCGCAAAACAAGCTTCTCAAGCCACAGCTCACCGGGGTTGGGCTATAAAAGCCTCTGAGTCCTAGTGATGTCTATGTTCGGAGCCCTAATGCTCCAGGTCTCTACACTAACAATTGGCTTGACATTGATTGTGGAACCCCAGCCCCATTTGCTAAGATCTATTGAAGGCCTTGAGGTGCTAATGTTCATCGACGCTATCTTAGCAGACCTAGTGAAGCTGAGCACTCTGCTACCTGCTATCGATGTGACATCGCTTAGCGACACGGTTGTACTAAACTTCTTGGCTTCCCATGGATAGGCAGATATGTTAATGTTTAGTAAATTTAATGTGCCTATGGGTAGCTCTATTTTAGAACCGTTGATATCTACAGTAATGCTCATTGTGCTCAGAACCCCGCTCCAAATCTTTCTCCTCTCTCCAGCTATAGGTATGACGGCTTTGTAAAACCTAGCTCCTCTGCTTCTAGCCTCTGTGCTGAAGTCTGCATAGTATGTTAATGTGCATGCCGTGTAGACTGTTGTGTACATTGTCGATGTCGATATCCTTGTCTCGTACACTAGGTCTGTTAGGCTAAGCTCCCTACTCTCTCTCAGCCTTTAAAAGAATTTGCAAAACCTTTGCGGTGTGTCCGAGGGCTACATGCCACTATTTTCTCTGAGGCAAAGTTTTTGACACCGACTCTCGATACAAAAAGATCTCTAAAAAATATAAACTATTCTCTTATTTGCGTAACCAAATTCAGAAAAGATTTTAAACTTCTTTTCGAATTCAGAAACTAGAGGCTGAAAACACGTTAAATCTTAAACCCAATCGCGTTGTAAAGCCAGTTGTCCTTGTCCTAAAGGCATTAGCCGAAAGCGGAAGAGTAAAAGAAATAGACATCATAAGGAGGCTCCACGACTACAGCACCGCAACAGTACACGATAACCTTGTCAAAGCAGTAATGCTAGGACTTGGGGAAAAAGGCTACTATTTCATAACAGAAGATGGAAAACCTTCTTGAAGCATGCAATCGAAGAGATGAGAAGAATCATAGAATCAATAACAGTTTAAAAGGTGGGGCAGGGAGCTGTGTGCCAGCAGACTTAACCAGGTTAATAAACGCTTCCTTAAGTGATGGAGAGACAGGTGAGGATACTGGAGAACCTGTCGCCATTAACGGCGGACTTGTGGAGAGATTTGTTTCTCCGTGGAAGATAGCGGTTGTTCTTAGGAATAGTACCTCGAACACTATTACAGCATTGTATTCTCTAGCTACTTCCACGAGTCTCTTTGATACATAGTGTGCTGTATCCACTAGAATATATCTCGCTTTACTAAGCCACCTAGCTCTAACCCTCCTAGCCCACTTCAAGAACCTCCAGTTCTTTGGGTACCTCCTCTGTAGATTCTTAGCTAGTTTCCTATAGTGTAGTGCCCTCTTCAACCCTTTAAACGGTATTACACCTATAGAGACTAATCCACTATTTAAGTCTATTATCGTGCACGTTATGTTATTGAAGTTTATGTCTACACCCATAACTGTCTGGGGGCTCTCTAAACACTACGTCTCTGTGGAATGTTATGTAGACGTAGAATCTCCCGTACATATAGCTTTCTATTATTTCACCGGGCTTCCAGGTATTTGTTGAGGTAGCTATACCACTTTAGCTTTAACTCAACCCACTTATCGTGTAGTACCGCTATTCTCATGGTCTTCTTGTCTAAGTTTAGTCTATAGTCTAGAGTGTGTATTCTAGCTATTAGTTTTCTAAGTACTGGCTTTGATCCGCTGTTCTTCCTGGTTGACTCAACAACTTCCTTGGCTCGCTTATATATCTCTGATACATGGTGTGCTCTAAAACCCATTTTCACTAATCTATTGTAGAACATACTGTGTAGCTCCGTCCACAATGGTACTTCACTTAAACCCCAAATTTCATCTTTAACTAACTGTACCGAGTCCTAAGTAATTTGGATTGCTCAGCCCCGTAACTCTCTCCACCGATCCGACTAGGATGCTCTCATCGTTTAACCATGTGATAACTCATTTATAATCTGTTTAAAACATTTTATGAGTGTATGAACAATGAGAGGCCTGTGAGCTAAAGGCTTGATGATCACTATTTGATCGAGGTTTGTAGTGATGAAGTTAGAGGCGGAGATAACGCGTGCCGGGTATGATGAAAAAACTATTCTATTAAGTAATATAAATGTGAAGGCCGATGAAGGCCGTGTAATACTTATTGCTGGTTCCTCTGGGTCAGGCAAAACCACGCTTCTTTTATCTCTAACTGGTGTCCTTAAACACTTATTGAACGGCATCGTGGATGGATCAATCTCAATAAACGGCTTAAATCCTCTAATACTAGAAGATTTCGAGAAATTGCCTGGCAATATAAGTGTATTAATGCAGGATCCTGAGAGACAGCTTATTTTTCCAACACCTCTAGATGAATTATCGACTTCACTGGAGGCTATTGGCTATCCCCATGTTGAAGCCTTGAAGCAGGCTTCAATCATACTTAGCGAAATTGGTTTAAGCAACAAAGTAAACATTCATGTAGAGGATTTATCTTCGGGGGAAAGGAGAAAATTAACTCTAGCCTTGATCCAAGTAGGTGATCCACCCATATACATGCTAGATGAACCATCCGCGAACTTAGATCCTCAAACTGTAGCTTTACTCAGAGATAATGTGAAAAATTGGAAGAAAAATGGAAAAACCGTTCTCATAGTTGAACATAAAATCCACTACTTCAGGGATTTAGCAGATGAAATATATGTGTTACGTGGCGGTAAATTAGGGGAATTCTTCGTCATCAATGACATGCTGGTTAACCTACCTGAATGTAAGTCAACGAGCTCTTCCGAGAGGAAAGTAGTTCTAGAGTTTGAAGGGTATATCGGTTACAACGATACCCCTATCGTGAGGAACGCCGAGTTTAAAGCAAGAAGGGGAGAATTGATCTCCATTGTAGGACCTAATGGTTCTGGTAAAACAACTCTCCTAAAGACACTAGCGGGTTTTCTTAAACCAGTTGATGGTGAAGTAAAAATATTTACGAAGAAATACTTCTATGCTCCACAAAACCCGGACTTGGTTTTCGTACATAGAACTGTTAGGAAAGAACTAGAATCAATCGCGAGGAAAACTGGTAGACCTTTACACGAGTTAACATTCATGTATCCATGGTTCACGAAGATGCTTGATAAAAGCCCGTATCAGTTGAGTCATGGTCAAAGAAGGCTCTTGGAGTTATTGATCGCCTTCGCTCACGGTGAAGACTTGATATTACTCGATGAACCAACCACAGGGTTGGATGCTCAATTATACGAGTACTTTATCAAGGAAGTGAGAACGCGTGTCTCAAAGGGTTCAACAGTTATAGTTGCTACTCATGATCCAAGGCTAGTGTTGGAGTCGTCTCGAGTCTACATAATAGAATCGGGTAAAATAAAAGAGGACGATAAATGCCGTGTCGCCGAGTCAATGTTTAAATCAATGGGTGTTATCTACGAGTAAACCCAAGGTAGCAACTCTCCTAGTATACGCTATCGCATCGTCAGGTCTAGCATTCGTCCTCCGCGACTTAATGGATTTATTGATTCTAGCTATACCCCCTCTAATCTTATCAATAGTGCTAATACGTGGAAGATTAAAGTGGCTTATGTTAGCTTACCTAATTGGATTAATAGGGGTTTTCGTCAACGCCTTGTTCTTCTCAAATACTGGTTCTACAGTGGTCTCAATAGGATCATTGGAAATTAGGGAGAAAGCACTGGAGTCATTTACCATTGTATCATTGAGGCTACTTGCAATAGCTGCCTCAGGTGCTTTATTCGCTCTCTTATACTCCCCTGTTGAAATATATAGGGGTTTACTATACGAGATAGGGGCCCCAGTATCGATTGCTCTACCTATTGCGTTTGCACTTAGATTAATGCCAGTTATTAGAAGGGACTTTGTGGAAGTTGTTTTTCAAAGGAAGCAGAGAAAATATAGGACAATTCTCTTGAACCCGGTTCATTTTTCAAGTGTTGTAGGGGCGTTGTTCACCATTAACTATGAGAGAGCGAAGTGGAGTGGTATTAGTGCTGAGATTAGAGGGCTTAGGAGAATTAAACCAACCCGCAACTTTAGAGTAGGATTGACTGATGTATTCATGTTAATGATTTTATTGTCTCAGATAGTTTTAATCATCGCCACGTAGGGAGATGATAACTTAGTTATCAACAATTAATAACCTCTTTTTAATCTTAAATTATGGTAGTGGATTAATCGTGAAGGGTAGCTCAATGCAGAAATACACTTTAATAGATCTATTGATACTAGGAGTCATAGCGGCGATTTTCGCAATCATATTCACCATTATGTGGACTGTATATTACGCGGTTGAAGCATCTGCGGGACCAATTGTGGCGAGACTTCTAACATATGGAGCATGGTTCATGCCTGCACCATTAGCTGCAACTATAATAAGAAAGAGATTCAGTGCTCTCCTCGGAGAGTTTTTACCAGCACTACTTGAATCAATATTGCCGACACCGGGTGGATTGACTAACGCGGTATATGGGCTCTGCCAAGGTCTATTCAGCGAGTTGGCGTATGTTGCAACAAGGTATAGAAAGTACGATGTTTCAACGGCTTCACTAGCGGGTGCATTGCCGGCTGTAGCTGCTGTTTCACTTGACGCCATTCTATTTGGTGATATTTACCCATTAGATTACATGGTGCAAATATTCTTAGCGATTGCGGTGAGCGGAGCTATATATGGTGTGTTAGCTTATTATATCGCTAAAGGAGTCAGAAAATAAAGAGCGATTTCTATTTTTTAATCCTTAATTTTAATAATTAAACCCCGTGGATAACATTAGTATACTTCATCTAAGTTATGCCCAGCGTGCAGAAACCCCATTCTCTAGCCCACCTCACCCCTGGACAGCTCCGCTACAGCCATGCCTGGTACAAAAGCCATGCTCTTAGTCTTGGAGAGTTTTGTCACTAAATAGCCTATTATGAAGCCCGATTGATCCGTTCTAATGTCTACAACGCTTAAGCATGCGCCAATATAGTGTAGTGTACCGGTGAACGCGAGGAAGTAGACATCACCGGAAACCTCCTTGGCGATCTTCGCCATAGGCTATCCAAACTGAAAGCTAACACCAACTACTAGATTATACTCCACCTTGAATAGCTCCTAATAGTTGACTATATTTGAGCTGGTCATAAACTCCTTAATCCAGGCTACCTCTATCTTGGAATATATACCTTTAAAAGCCTCCACTGCTCTATGTCCAGCCTCGTTCCATGCAGTATCTGCGACGCTACCTGGAAATACAGAAGCCGCTTTCACCTTCGCCGATGCCGTCGACGTTGTTATCTCGGTGGGTCTATTTATATATCAATACTCCAACAATTGCAGTGAGAATGGCGACTATAATTATAGTGTGGCGGTTTTGTAGCTACTGGGTTTCCATGAATCTCCTTAATTTGCATAATTATGCTTGGACAGTTATTGTATAGTTTTCACTATATGTACATTGTAGGTGCCTATATGGTTTGTATGCAGAGTAATACTTATTACTTACTATATTATACTGACCAAGGGATCGTTGAGATTGTTAACCCCATCCCTTGGTCAGTATAAAATCCACATAAGTCATGACTAGGGTGATGAATTATTTATTACGTAGAAACTATTAATGTATCGATTTGTTCTACTCTAATTACTATAAGCCTTCCCAGAAAATATATTTAGTGGGGTTTCCCTTGGTATATTTGGTTACTCTAATATCAATTTTATTAGCGTTACTATTGACTATCATAGCACTATTGATGGTCTTTTCAATATTGGTTGCTGGTAAAATCGTTAAGCCGCAAAGGATCATATTATCGTGGACACCTAGAGATCTGGGGTTCGAATATGAAGACTTTATTTACAAGACGAGGGATGGCGTTGATTTAAGAGGTTGGCTTGTTAAAGGAAGCGGAGAAAAAGCAATAGTATTGATCCATGGACTTAATTCTAGTAAGTGGGATGAGTACTGCATAAAGCCAGCCATGAAAGTTCTTGGAGAAAGAGGATATAGTGTTCTAGTTGTAGACATGAGAGCCCATGGTGTGAGTGGAGGCGAGATCACTACACTGGGTTACAGAGAATCAGATGATGTAGCAGGAATTGTGAATATACTTAGAAGTAGAGGGTTTAAGAAGATCGCTATTTATGGATTCTCAATGGGTGGTGCTATATTAATAATAACTGCAACAAAGACTCTAGTTGACGCCGTTATAGTTGATAGTCCATACGTTAATATAGTGTCTTCAGGTAGGAGACTAGTAAGTAGAATCAAAGGCCTCGTGGGCTACATCCTGCGTTTGAGTTATCCACTAGTGGTCAAAATCGTCGAGGCTAGAGTTGGGTTTTCACTTGGAGAATTAATGATAACTATGTATGCAAAGAGAGTTAAAGCCCCCGTTTTAATGATGGCTCCATTGAGAGACCACTTGATGACGGTTGATGAGTACAAAGCACTCTACGAGGAATTAAAGAAGTCATCTCCAACTGTCGAGGCGTGGTTTGTGGACTCAAAGCATGTTGAAGCATGGCAAAGACACAGTAGTGAGTACGTGGAGAGACTATTGAACTTTCTCTCTAGATATGTGTAATAGTCGTCTACCGAGTTTACAGAACGAAGCGTATGGTGCGTGGTTAACCACGATATATCCTCATTCATTTATTAACCCTACATTGAATTAAGTACATTATGACGTGGAGTGAAGAATTCCATATACCAGGAGGAACCGTTTTAATAATGGATTTTGGCGGGCAATACACACACCTTATTTCAAGAAGACTTAGAATGCTGGGTGTATTAACTGTTATAGTCCCTTATAATAAGGTATCCCAGCTAGATGTCTCTAGGTATGATGCAGTAGTCTTATCAGGTAGTCATAGGAGTGTACCCGAGTCTCCTCGAGATTTAGAGGACACAGTTGCGAGGTTGTTAAGGGATCTACAAAAACCCATATTGGGTATTTGCTTTGGGCATCAATTGATATCTAGAATCCTTGGAGGGGTTGTGAAGCCGGGGGTGTAGTGAGTACGGGCGTGTAAAAGTGAGGATTTTAACTAGTGATCCCCTCTTTAGTGGCTGGAGTGAGGAGGAGGGCTTACTTCAAAGTTAGAGAGGTTGTTGAATCCATTAAACCAGGCAAAACACTCATTGATAGTGTTTTAAGGGATCCCGAGTTATCCAGTATGTTTAATCGTGAAGAGTTAATTGAGTTCTTAAACCCGAGTTACGCCACCAGGAGTGTTAGAGGTATTGTTGAGAGGACGTTAAGGTATGTTGAGGAATTACTGAATAAATAGTCTTTTAAAGGGTGAGCTAGAGATTGATGGTTTTGAAGTCATATATACCGTGGAGTAGAGCCATTGAGTACTGCTACAGATTAGCAACTATTCTACTAGATGTAGGCGTGAATCCAGACACTATAGTGGCTGTTTCTCGAGGCGGGCTCGTGCCCGCAAGGATTGTTAGCGATGTTCTCAGTGTAGAAGACCTCGTTGTGCTGAGATCGAGGTTTTGGGGGATTGGAGGTAGATTGCTTGAGGAACCAGAAGTGCGATCCCACGAGAGGCTAGACCTTGAGGGTAAGAGCGTCCTCGTAGTTGATGAAGTGGTAGACACTGGTGCAACTATGAGTAAAGTCGTGAGGATTGTTAGTGGACTACGCGCTAAATTGGTGAAAACAGCTGTAATACACTACAAGTCTACTAGTTCATTCGTACCTGACCACTATGTTGAAAAACTAGATAAGTGGGTTTGGATATTCTATCCATGGTCTTTCAGTGAAACACTATATGGATTAGCAAGACAGAGAGGCGTCGAGACAATGGAGGCTGCAATTAACGTGCTTAGAGAACTAAATGCAAGTGAATTATACATCGACCCCATAGAGTAAAAGCCTCACTAGCACACTATATAGAGAAAACTAGTAGAGCTTAATTACTACACCACCTCCATCACCCACCTTAAGGCATAGTTTCTCAAGGATGGGAACCGGGTTCGCGCTCCCTAATTTAATGATTTTCTCCGAGATCAATTTTCACTCCAACACCCTATACATAGTAGGCCTCAGTGAAGCACTAAACTAATCACAATAAGTAAAAGCAATAAGGCAATAGGAATTAGAATGGTGTACCAGGTTATCCCCTATCTGTAGGTACTAGGTACAAGCAACCCGTTAAGCGTGCAACCGGGACCACACAGGTATCCAACTCGGTTTTCCGAGTTGGGTACCCGTATGGAACCCGGCTACAAGCTTACGGAGCTGCCTGCACCCGGTACCTACAGATTGGGTCTGGGACCCGGTACACCATTTTTACATTCTCACTTGTTCATATTTAAAGATAATGTTTTGTAATACGGGATTTTCTCATGGGTATTTTTGTCTCTATTTTGTATTATTATTGTTCAAGTAATACATTCTAATAGAATGGTGATTGTATTACAATGTATTGTTGGTCTTTGCTGCTCTCTGAATACTATTGTATGGAGTGACAATTATTACTCCTCTGCGTAATGCTTCTGCTTCTGCTGTTGGATGTGTGTAAAGCCCGAATAACACCAATATATATGTAGATGGGTTTTTAAATTCCCTTAGGAGCCTTAATGCTTTTTCATGGAAAATCTTTACATCAACACCGTGAATTCTCGACTTGACCTCACCTATGACAATTACTTTACTCAAACCCCTCTCGTCAAAACCCTCTCCGTAGAGATCCACCTCCACTGTCTTCCCGTCAACCTCGAAGAATGCCCTATTGAGGCTATCTACTTTAACCCCCATGTATCTACCCAGCCATAGTGGTAGCATTGTTCGAGCCACATCTTCAATCATAAAACCCACCACTTCACCTAGCTTCCCCACTTCTTTGGATAGATCGCTTAGGGAATTTGCAAGCTTATCTATTTTCTCACTTAGATCACTAGTTATTTTCTTCACGTCTTTTAGCTCAATACTAAGCTCTTCAACTTTTTTCCTAAGATCCGAGAGATCGCCGTTACCACGACTAGCTTTAAGTAGTGAAAACAGCGTACGACCCAATAAAACCCCATATTGAGGATTCACATTGAAGATGCTGATAAATAACAAGACTCCATAATACATTATCTACGTGAATAGCGAGTGTTAGGAAATATGACTTTAAGTAAATAAGAGATCCACACGCTTAATCCATAATAGCTTCCTCATCTAGTCCTGGTTTTAATGCATTGTGGAAAACCCTAAACCCATCTTACTTAGTTTCATGGGTAGTATTTTTAAGACTTCTATATACTGCTTCTTCGCTATATCTACGAATACCATATCTATTGGGTGATCCTCCGCTCTAAGGAAGTCTAAAGCATCAATGTTCAAGGCGTTTACTTCTATTAAGTGGGAATCTTGGGGTAGCAAATTCTTCAGCTTCTCGATGTTTTCCTCCAGGTTGCTATATCTATGAGGATCTTTTCAATTGCGTATAGAAAGATCTTTTTACGGATTGGCAGCCCTGAAATCCCGTATAGCATCCATGCAGTTGAGTATCCAATTCCAGCGCCGGCGTCAATAAATACTGATCCACCTAATGCCGCGATATAATAAGATAGAGAAGCTAGAATAAGCCCGTCTTCTCGTTCAATGGGTGCAATCTTAATTCTCCTTGAATTCTCCTCAATAAGGGTAATGACCTCTAGAAACCTCTCCAGAAAATCAATGTCCATCCAATGCATTCAACCACCTTGAGTCGCCTATTATTTAGAGGTTAATTTCTAGTGATCGCTGTATTTTTGAACTATACTTTATACTACTATTGCCTAAATCGCATGTTTCACAAGATCTCCTCAATAAAATTTATTACCATCTTTTGGTATGAAAAACTATAGGGGTGTTCCGCTGTGATTATTGAGTTTTTGGGTAGTAAAGTTAGAGCGGCTGTATTAATATGTCTAGTTAAGGCTAGTAGATTTAGTCTACCTGTAAATCCCCGTAGCATTGCAAGAGTTTATGGAGTTAACTTATCTGAAACTTATAGGTTCCTGAGAAGACTAGTAGATTTTGGTTTTGCATTAAAGAATGATCATGGCTACGTGCTATCAAGTAGAGGGCTCAAGATATTTGAGCCTATATTAGGGTTGCTTCCAAACCCAGACCCGTGGAGGAGTAGAGAACTAGAGTTTATTAGGCGTTTTTTACCGGATACAATGTACTACGTATCGCAGCCTATGCTACAATCTTGGTTTGGATTAACACCTACTCTCCTAGTTGTAGATAAAAGGCTACGGGGGAGGATCAATCTCCCGAGCGGATTTATAAATCTAGGCTCTAGGAGGAGACCAGGCAGTGGAAATAGAGTGTTTGTCGTATATTCTAGTCTACGGGGTAGAGAGTACAAGTACTCTTGGGATAGCTACTTGACGCATGCAACAATAGAGCAATCGTATGCCGACTTAATTTCATACATGCCTACATGGGAGGATTTTCTACCAGATGTATTGTTGAAGAGTAGCCTATTTGACATGGACAAACTATTGGAGAAAACAACACTTGAGGGTAGGAGGAGGATTGCTACAGCAATAGCCTACTACTCAACTCTGAGTGGTTGGAGACCACTATTAAAGATGAATTTATATAGCTTAGTGAGCGAAGATCTTGTTGATCGATTGGTGGCGATCACCCCCTACCTCGTAGACTCTAGTATTATTGAATCGCGGAGAATTTAACCAATCACATATTACTTTACTCCGGGTGGTTTAAATGGATTTACTAGAGGACTTTGAGAGACAATTAGAGAAGATAGTGCCGAGTATTAATGTTTTAAATAAAGAATTGAATAGATTCAAGGGTCAAATAGAGCTTGGAGAAGGTGATTTAAACCAGGTTTTGTTTAGCCTAGAGAGGGTTTACTACATAGTTCTCACCATGAGGGAGCTACAGGAGTTCTTCGGGGATAAAATACAGTTCGGTGGTGGCGCAGTATTAAACTACATATTTATGCCTAGTGTAGATGCACCAAGATTTACATTCGACTTGGACTCAGCGTGGAGTAGAAGAGTTAGTAATAAGAGGGTTTTACTTGGCGAGATGACCAAGTTTAATAAATACCTCTCCGAGAAATATCCACTATGCCTCCCTATAGACGAGGACAAGTGTTTAACGTTACTAACCGTGGAGTATGATGCTGAAAAAGACTATTTTCCCAACGTATTATCCTTGAGAATCCCCGCTATTATGAGGTGGAGTGGTTTAGAATTCTATAGGTATGTTAAGTCTGTGAGCGGGGTTGATCTAGACCTCAGTATTAATAATAAGTTGAGGAGAATATTTGAAAGCACTATTGGAGTACGCGATGCTAGAGTAGACTTTATTAGGTTTGAAGTATCGATGATTGTTAATTATCCAAGAGCAGAGCTCGATGTGGACCTCCCATTTGAACTGGGTAGTTCTAAGCTATTTATAACTGATCTCGAGTATCAACTAGCATCTAAAATAGTATATAAAGTAGGCTGGGATTTCGGTGGGGATTTAGAGTTCAATCTACACGACGTTCTAAAAGCTATTCTCGACTTGAGGCTATTAAATATAGCGAATAAGGAGAAGATTGAGAGGTATGTATGGGATTTAACAGGGAGCTCTGGCGTACAGTGGGACCTTATTGAAGGAAACTTATTTGAATTGCAAAGATCGGGTGGAAAATACTGGACAAGCTTCCACTACATACTTGTGAGAGGAAAACACAGAAAACTAGATAAATTAGTTTTTGACGTAAAGAGGAAGATCAGGGAGGTTTTACAGCAATAGTTAAGCGTATTACTGCGTATTACTCAGTTAATGCATAATTGCCATAAGTATTGTGCATAGTTGATGTATCCTCGCTAGATTTAACCGTATTTGCATCTTAGGATATATCTAATTCTTTCTTGACGTACTGGTCTATTTCAATACCTATTTCTATAAACCTCTTATACGTTGCTTCTATGGTTTTCATCAACGCTGATTTTATACCTTCAGACTCCATTACAATAATACCCCTTATTGTAGTTCCAGCTGGTGTTATTACCTCGTCTCTTATTGTAGCTGGGTGCTTATTCGCGTTTCTTAGAAGTATAGCAGTCCCCTCTAGTACGTCTAGTGTGGCTTTGTATGCTAGATCTCTTGGCATCCCGGAAGCCGTTGCTCCGAGGACAAGTGCATCGACGATCTCCGCTATGAATGCAGGGCCGCTTCCAGCCAGGCTTGTCCACACATCTAGGTATTCCTCGGGGACCCAGTACACTTCACCCATACATCTAAATAACTCCTCAACAATTAGCTTACTAGGTGAGTCGTTCTCGGGGTTTGCAACGGCCGTCGAAGCCTTTCCAACGAGTACATTAATATTTGTCATGGCCCGGTATACATCGGCTCCAGGCATAGCATTTGCAAGAGTTTTCACTTTGACACCTGCCATTACCGACACAACTAACTTACCCCTCCAAACATCTCTACCAGTTTGCTTCACTACGTCAGGGAAGTGATGTGGCTTCACGCTGAGTACAATCATGTCTGCCTCTCCCACTGCTTGTTTATTATCCCTGATCGCCAGAGCACCGAGTTTCGCGGCTCTCTCCAATGTCTCCTCTCTACGCCCTGTCGCAATGATCTTAATGCTATCTCCGCAGTGATTCCTCAACGAGCTTATAATAGCGGACCCTATTCTACCAGCACCAATAACAGATATAGTTGTACCATTACACAGCTTCATACTTAACACCACGCTCTTGTCCTTTAAACTACCTACCATTAATAAATAAACCTAAAATGCCTTGTTCACTTATAAATTCCCCGCCCCGCGTTAAAACCAGGGATTAATAGGAGTTTACTTTGCAATTAGTAAATAGTTATCCATGATACCTTTGATCAAGCTTTCCATAAATCAGAATTGTTCTTT
>JAJHRV010000096.1 GCA_020833525.1 Thermosphaera sp. | reverse complement strand
ATATAGTTTACGTCCACTTAAAGGGCCCTGATGAACCAGGCCATGATGGAGACTATGAGGGTAAGAGGAGAAGAATCGAGGAGATTGATAAGTACTATGTGCAACCCCTCCTAGATTACCTAGATAAATACGCTATCCTCGTTACATCAGACCACGCAACACCCCCGAGTAGGAGGTCTCACAGCGATGACCCCGTGCCTATAGCCTTCTACGCTCCCGGCATAACCAGTGATCATGTCTCGAAGTTCACGGAGAAAGAGTGTATTAAGGGGGCACTAGGGCTAGTAGAGCATGGATGGCTCCTATTGCCACTAATAATGGAGAGGTACTTGAAGTAGTTTATATAATCCGCGGTGTCCACTTGAAAGTAATTACGCCACTCCACGTTTCTGGATTATGGATACCTATATACAGCGATGACCCTTTGAAAACAGGTAGTATTGGTGCAGGCATTAATTTATCCATTTACGCGGTTGCGACGGGGAGAAAGGGTAGTTGTAGAGTTCTATTGAATAATCGGGAGGTATTTACACAGCATTCTAAGGTAGTATGTAGCGGGGCAGGTGTTGATGTAGAGTCAAACATCTATATTCCACTTGATCTTGGCCTAGGCTTCGGGGTTTCAGCAGCTACGTTAATATCACACAGTGTATACTCATTCACAATTGCGGGGAGACCATTTCTCAAAGCACTACAATTAGCGCATAAACTCGAAGTAGAGGGTAGGACAGGTCTTGGCGACGTTATAGCGGAGTATACAGGCGGGCTTGCTATACGTGTATCTCCAGGGGCGCCTGGATTTGGCTATGCATACCGCGTGATCCCCCGCGGAGATGTTAGACTATTGGCTGTATCAATGGGTGTTCACGAGGAGACTCCGAGTATGCTTAGTAGAATGAGTACTAGTCTATGTGAATATGGAGAAGTATTACTCAAGAAAGTAGTTGAATCAGAAGACCTCATGGTCTACTTCGAATCCTCTAGGTTATTCACGAGTCGCCTATTTGACTACTCCATTGTAGAGCGTGTAGTCTCAGGTCTCAATGGCATCGTAGACTACTACTTGAAGAAGTCTGCCTTGATCATGTGGGTTGAGAGAGAGTACCTTGGCGAAGTAATCGGGGAGTTGGAGAGGAAAAGACTTAAACCAATACCTACCACTATATCTCAAGTGGGTGTATTAATTGCACATACCTCCAACCCATCCACGTAGAGAAAGCTTAATAATACGTGAAAAGCTAGTCGAGGGGTTTAAACAAGGCATCGTAGCACCCGAGGGTTTAATTGCGCATGGTAGAGGAGAGTGCTTCGACTACCTTATAGGTGAGTCTACACAGGAATTCGCAGTTAGAGCTATTGAAGCCGCAGTTGCATCTCTACTCCTAGCTAAATACCCCGTAATATCAGTGAATGGAAATACAGCTGCACTCGTACCAGGTGAAATAGTTGAGTTAGCACGTTTATTAAACGCTAAGATCGAGGTAAACCTCTTCTACAGGACTAGGGAAAGGGAGGAGGCAATCGCGAATTGGCTGAGAAAGCATGGTGCAACCGAGATACTAGGTGTTGGCGAGAATGCATCAGCCACTATACCCGAGCTCTTCAGTGAGAGGAGGCGTGTTAGCCCCCGTGGAATACTAATAGCAGACGTTGTATTGGTTCCACTAGAGGATGGTGACCGCACTGAGGCATTGAGGAAAATGAATAAAACAGTCATAGCAATAGATTTAAATCCACTATCGAGAACCGCGAGGGCTGCGAATATAACCATTGTTGATAATGTAGTGAGAGCTATTCCACAAATGATCAATAAGGCTCGAGAGTTGAAAAACAAATCGAGGAGTGAATTGGAGGAGATATTGAAGAACTACGATAATAATAGAACACTGCAAGAAGCCATCCGCTTCATAAATAAGAGACTCCTGGAATTGTCAAGCTCCCAGATAACACTATATCAATTAAATAATGCATTTTTAATCAATTGGTCTTCAACTACGAAATACTCATCCACATGATCTATCAAAACTCTAAAACCCATCGATTCACGCTTGACTCGTAATAATCGAAATTTATTAATGCAAAATATCACGGGTCAATTATTTTCACTGATTCATACTCATGTAGTTTATAAGCTTCATCCTCAATTGAGATTAACAAGGGTGCTTATTGGCTGGGTTAAGTCTTTTAAATACGTGTATTAAGGTAGTATATGAGAGAATCAGGGATTTACACAGCTCTTTAACAACTGAGTTTGCCAGAAGGTATTTACCGAGGTTAGACTTGGTTGATCGATGCATAAATACTAATAGTGTAGTGTACTGGGTAAATGGATCTGGATTTCAGATCTTATCTGAACTCTATTCGTCAATTAGCGAAGATCAATACGTTGTCGCGGGCGATCTACCATATCCATACATAAATGAATCACCAGTATTCTTCCTACTCCAAGTGTTAGCGAGGAGTCTTGCCAGGAATGGGTATGTAGTACTAACAGACTCTGTGTCCATTAATCTGGGATCGAGGAATGTACTCCTACTAGGATACCCTCACACTGGTAAAAGCACTATTACGGCTTTGGCTGTGAGCCGGGGGTTTAAGGTATACTCAACAGAAAACACTGTGGTTAGGGTTGGGAATGGAGGGTTGGAGATAGTAGCTGGAACACGTGTATTGGTTTATGACCCGAGGATTAGGGATTTATTTGGAGTTAGAATAGAGTCCACTAGTAGAACAAAACATGGATACGAAGTATTAGACCTTGAGCTATTGAGCGGTGATTTAAAATACCCAGCTGTAGTTGGCGAGGTTTACTTGATGTATACATCTTTTAATTCAAGAGGTTTTTCTAGTCAACCAGTAAAGGGGAGGAAAGTAGATAAAACAATTTGGTATTTTGCAACTAGTTTATTGAAGGGACTGGACTACTATCCACCAAGACCACTGGATACTCCAATAGATGAGCCAGTATTGAGAACACTAGAGCAACTTCTAGCTTTATTCAGGGAGAAGTATAGTGATAGATTCCACGAGGTTTTTGGCTCGCCAATAGAGGTGTTTGAGGGGTTGATTAAGAGCTAGGAGTATTTGTAATTTCGAAATCATCTTTATTAAACGGGGTGGTTGATTTGAGGGAGGAAATAGAGATCTTGTTGAAGAGGGCTGAGGCTTTCAAGAGAGACGCCGAAGTAGACTATAAGAACGGGGATTTTGACATTTCAATGTTCCACTTAGAGTAGGCAATCCAACTATTGATCAAGGCAAAACTCCTCGAGGTTAAGGGTTCTTATACTCGGACTCACTCCCTTAGAAGACTATTGTTGGAACTCGCGGATTTTTGGGGTAAAAACGAGATTAAGGAGATTCTAGAGCAACACAAGTACACCCTGAGAGACCTAGAACGGGCATATATTTCATCAAGATATATTTACGAGGAGTTCTTCGATGAGGAGGTTAAAAGAGCTTTTCAACTATATGAGAAACTAAAGGAGGTTTTATGGAGAAAATAAAGAGCTACTTCCTAAACTACATTGATACAGCAAGGGAGGTTAAAGAACTAGTTAATAGGGAGGTAGAGGCACGAGTATTCGTATTCGGTAGTGTAGTCAGGGGAGATTACTGTATTGGATTAAGCAACATAGACATTCCAATAGTATCCGGGGATTTCAAGAACAGAGAGAAAAAGCTGAGAATATACGACGTTCTCTACGAGAAATACTTCGATTCACCAATAGAATTCCACCTCTTAACACCTCAACAATCTTTCAATTCTTTGTATTGGATTCTAAGCTTGATCCTTGACGCAAGTTTCTTAATATTGGATTCACATCTCTATTAGTGAGGAGGGGTTTATAAGCTTTTCTATCTATCACCGCCTAATGAGCAGTAATGCAAATAGAACTATACATTAACTCGCCTCTCGTACTGACTATCTCAACGCCTTAGAGTAAGTGAGACTTTTAGATCGCTATGTTCTAATAATAAGGATTATGTTTGAGGGTTCCATCCAGCTTTATTCATATGGGGCACTATACCTTGTAATGTTGGGAGGGTCGTTTCTATGTCTCCACAACCCTTTCTTAAAGCTCAA
>JAJHRV010000095.1 GCA_020833525.1 Thermosphaera sp. | reverse complement strand
TAAAGATCTCTCTATGAATCTGCTTCACAATATCCACACCGCTCAATCCATAGTTGATCATGAGCTCACGTAGCTTCCTCCTAGCCTCCATGAAGTTCCCTGAGAGAGCCAGTTGAAGCATCTCCCTCACCTCCCTTGGATGAGCTAATCCAACAACTTTATACACAATATCCTCGGTTACATCCCCTAAAGCCGCAGCTGCCTGTAGTATATTAATCGCTCTCCTCATATCACCCTCTGATAGGTCATAGATAACCTCGAGAGCCCTCTCCACGCATTTAACCTTCTCGCTTTGGCAAATATACATTAATCTAGATACAACATCCTCTCTCTTTAAAGCCGTAAATCTAAAGACTGCACACCTACTTTGAATAGGCTCAATGATCTTACTTGGATAATTAGCAGTTAGAATAAACCTAGTATTAGCCGAGTACAACTCCATGAGCCTCCTAAGTGCTTGCTGAGCATCAGCAGTCATGTTGTCTGCTTCATCAAGTAATACTATTTTAAATGGTACTTCGCCTACAACCTTAGACCTCGCAAACTCCTTAACCTTAGTCCTTATAACCTCGATCTTTCTCTCATCCGATGCATTAAGCTCTAACATGTACTGCCTATAGTTCTCACCATACAGGTCATGAGCCATAGCGTGAGCAACAGTAGTCTTACCAGTACCGGGAGGACCCGCAAACAACATGTGAGGTACATTCCTCTCTGATACAAACCTCTTCAATCTATCAACAATCTCCTTTTGATTGACGACTTCATCGAGCGATCTAGGCCTATACTTCTCAGCCCAGAGAAGCTCACTCATAAATACACCCATAGAGTACTCTTCTTTAAAATTATAACTTTATTTAAGGCTAATAAGGGGGAGAGTAGAGTTTTCAAAGGGAGATGCTGGAATTGACTGGTTTATTGGAGCTAATAGGGCTCCTCGGGGTTAGAGTTATAGAGAGGGATTATGAAGAGGAGGAGGTTAAAGTAGCCTACATTGGGCCATCTACTAGTTTATTTGTTGAAGACGACTTTGTCGAGTTGGTTAAGGGGGCTGAGTACACTTTGCCGAGGTGGCTAGCTAAATTCCTCAGTGAGAAGGGTGTTGCGAGGATACAGGAGGCACCTGTAGAGGAGAGTATAGTTGCGAGACTACAGTTTAATGAGTCTCGTAGTAGGGGTCAATTGAAATTTGAGAAGCTTCAGGGGTACTTCTACTCGAGGATCAGGGATCAAGTGTCTTCGATGTTTAGATCCTACAAGGAGATAAATGACTTGTCTAAAGCACACCAAGTCCTTCAATCGATAACAAAGTTGTCGACTACAACCCGTGACCTATACAAGACTAGGCTCATTAAAATCCTAAATATAGTTACAAGCGAGATTGGTCCAGACGTATTGGCTAATTTAAGCGAGGAGGAGAAGCAACTATACAGTGCACTGAGGACTATTCTAGGCTTATACAACTCAATGGTCTTCGAGGTTGAGAAACATGAGTGAAGAAGCAGTGGGCATAGTTGACCCCGCACAGTCTTTTAAAGCCTTCCTAGAGACATTCCAGTCTAAAGACGGCGTGTTGAAGTACCGTGAGAGGATACATGAGTTAATAAGAATGAATCAAAAGAGCCTCATAGTGGACTTCGACGACCTCATACTACACGACCGCGAATTAGCAAACTACGTACTAGACAAACCCCTCGAGGCACTAAATGCTTTTTCACAAGCACTACAGGAAATTGTAAGTAGAGAATACCCCGAGTACGCTAGACTAGTTAAGAGATTCTACGTGAGGATTAGGAATCCACCAGAGATCTTCAAGATCAGGGGTTTAAACAGCGACTACATAGGAAAACTAGTGGCGATAGAGGGGATAGTGACAAGGGTTACAAGGATTGATGCAAAGCTAGTGAAAGCAGTGTATAGACACGTAGCAGAGGGTGAAATACACGAGTTCGAGTACCCTCCAGAAGGATCAGTAACCGAGAAAGTTGAAAAACCACCATATTGCTTAATCTGTAGAAAACCAGGTAAATTCGACCTAGTAGTTGAGAAAAGCGAGTTCATAGACTGGCAGAAGATAGTTGTACAGGAGAAACCAGAGGAGGTTCCAGGTGGGCAGATACCTAGGAGTATAGAGGCTATTTTAACAGCGGACATCGTGGACTCTGTGAGGCCCGGGGACCGAGTGGTGTTAACGGGAGTATTGAGGGTGCAACCTTTAACAGGCTCTCCTGAAGCGCGTAGCTCTAGAAGCTTGTTTTCATTCTATATTGACGTAAACCACGTGGAGGTCCAGGAGAAGGTTTTAGAGGAGATAGTGATTACAAGGGAGGATGAGGAGAGGATAAGGGAGTTGGCGCGAGACCCGTGGATCCGCGAGAAGATAATTGCCAGTATTGCACCCGGTATTTACGGCTACTGGGATATCAAGGAGGCAATAGCTTTAATGCTGTTTGGGGGAACCCCAAAACTACTCCCAGATGGGACGAGGATTAGGGGGGACATACATGTCCTCATAACTGGTGATCCAGGTACAGCGAAGTCGCAGCTACTCCAGTTTACAGCTAGGATCGCTCCTCGTGGATTATATACGAGTGGGAAGGGTTCAACGGCGGCTGGTTTAACCGCTACTGTATTGAGAGATAAACTAACTGGTGAATACTACCTTGAAGCAGGTGCACTCGTACTAGCTGATGGTGGATTAGCCTGTATTGATGAAATCGATAAAATGAGAGAGGAGGATAGGAGTGCTATACACGAGGCTCTAGAGCAGCAGACTGTTAGCATCGCGAAGGCCGGTATAGTTGCTAGACTCAATGCACGTGCATCGGTGCTAGCAGCTGGAAACCCGAAGCATGGTAGGTATGACCCTACGATCCCCGTTAGTAAAAACATAGATCTACCGCCGACAATACTGTCTAGATTCGACTTGATATTCATAGTTAGAGATATACCCCACAAAGAGCGAGATAGGAGGCTGGCGAAACACATTCTCGGAATACACGCAGAGGCTGAGAGAGCAAAGAGCTTCATCGACCCCCAGTTATTGAAGAAGTATGTTAGCTACGCTAGGAGATATATAAGACCCCAGTTAACCCCGGAGGCGGCTAAACTCATAGAGGAATTCTATGTTAGTCTTAGACAAGCATCACTAACGACGAGCGAGGGAGAGGTTTCAGCAATAGCTATTACCCCGAGGCAACTAGAGGCGTTAATTAGGCTGGCAGAGGCCCATGCGAAAATGGCTCTTAAGCAGAAAGCCATCATTGAAGACGCTGAAGAAGCTATAAGGATAATGATGTCAACTCTATCCATTGTTGGAATAGATGTTGAGACGGGTAGACTAGACATCGATGTACTGGAGACAGGGGTATCTGCATCAAAGAGGGAGAAAAAGAAGAGGTTTACACAATTCCTCTTTAAACTACTAGAGGAAGTAGGTGGAGAAATAGAGATGAACGAGTTGTACAAGAAGGCCGCTGAGCAGGGGTTTGAAAAGGAATTCGTGAGAGAAGTAGTCATGGAGTTGAAGAATAGTGGGGAGTTATACGAGCCGAGAATAGGTAAAATAGCGAAGGTAAAGTAATCAGTGCATTTTAACTTTTTTCTCGAAGTTAATTGTAATTAATGTGATCCCATGAAGACTCAAGTCAAGATATTAATAATCCAGATACTAACCAGCATTACTGGTTTTACAATAGCATTTATCGTAGTAGACTCGCTAATACCCTTGATCATTCTACACAAACCACCCCCACCAATACTTCAATCAATAATCAAAGGTGCATCAATAGGTATACTGGTCGGCCTCTTGTCATTTGTACTAGCGCTTTTAACTCACTGGAGATCTAGACGCGTAGAAACTTAGACTTTAAGATATACAAGGATCCACGCTACAAGCACACCGCGTGCATCAAGTACAGTTTGAAGAGGGTTTCATGGAAAATACATTTCTCGCTCCGGATCCTGTGTTTAAATAGTTTCCCGATGTAGAAGACTATAAATTGAAAACCTATTGATTCCTCTGACTGGCTTTCTCCATAATCCACCTTCTCCTATACTCCCATAGTGATGGAGGAGTCCACATTATCCAAAGTGGTAGTGCTTTAACAAATTCATAAGCCTCCTCCCAGCTGTCGAAGCCAAGTTTCCCGGCTAGCTCCTCCAGAGTCATT
>JAJHRV010000024.1 GCA_020833525.1 Thermosphaera sp. | reverse complement strand
CCTGTTTCAGGGTCGTAGGCTACTATTTCACCCTCTACAATAGCCTCGCCTGCCTTAATGTGAGTAGCCGCCATTTCCTCGACATCTGGGTATTGCCTCGTGATATTCTCAAGCCTCCTAGAGTAAATCCAGATTTTATCCTCCTTCTTATGTATTTGAGCTCTTTCACCATCATACTTGAACTCCACGAATGCTTCTCCACCAGTCTTAGCTAGTATTTCACGTGGGTCACTGAGTCTCTCAGCGAGCATTGGCCTGATTGGAACACCCACTTCAGGCTTAACTCTCTTTAACTCCTCTAAGCCCTTCAATGCGAGAATTCTAGCTACTTCCCCGAGATCAGACCTTAAATTGTACGCTCTCTCAATTATAGGCCTTGCAGTTGCACCCCCACCATAGGTGGCGGCTAGAGCATCCATTATAGTTGCATCTCCAATGCCGACTCTCTGCTTCCCCTCCACGAATCTCACAATAAATTTCGCTTCTTTAGCTGATGCTTCCTTTAATAGCCCCGAGAGCAGTCTTATTTTAAGGTCTTTACTACCCTCACCCTGAGTCATAGCAATCTTGACTAGGGTATTGTATGTGTTGACAACTGTGAGAGCTACTTGTCGTTGTGTAAAAGCAAATAGTGAGACTCCAGCCTGCTTACTCCCAGTAATTTGCTTCAACTTCTCAACTGCTCTACCAAGATCTCCAACTTCCTTCACAGTTTTCTCAACATCCCTCTCGGGGATTGTGCAAGCTATTGAAATAGCTTTAATCAACATCTTCTCTCCAACACCGATCTCGGGCATCCCCTTCCAATCAGGCCAGAGAACCCCCTGTATCAAGTAAACTACTTTATCAATGATCTCTGGTGGAGTCTGCTTAAATAAATTAGTGAGAAGTGCAACCATTTGAGTCCTAGCAGAGATTAATTCAAGTCTATCAATAGTCTCCGCTATAATGCGTAGAGGCATATCCACCATTAAGCTCAACCCATAATATATATTACTTAAAGTGGTTAATTAAACAATAGGTTGCACGATTAAGTACAAATACCCCTTAATACATGAAAAATAATTGATGATGAAAACCCGGCAAGAATGAAGGATGATTAATCAGAGTTAATCTGAAAACAGTGATTCTATCCCTAGTCCACGTGAATAGAGAGTAGTGTTCTTCAACAAGGAGAGATCTGATAAATCAGCTTTTTAAGGGGCACTAGTATTCAAAACGATTGAGCTGTAAGGGTCGTAGTATATATTATGTTGTATAAACCAGGAGGTTTCAAAATCACTATTCGAAAAGCATTGAAACACGACTTAGGGGAAATACTCAGAATACATGAGGAGTCCCCTCAAGAACTAGGTAGAGAGGATCCTAAGTGGTTTAAAGCACTACTAGAGTCTAATTCAAAGAGAATACTCTTTTTAATTGCACTTATTGGAGATAAGGCATTAGGTTATTCTCTAGCATACAGAAGTAGAAGTAGAGGATATATTGAATACATCGCTATTGACGAATCCCATAGGGGTCGGGGAATAGGATCAATGCTCCTCGAGGAAACAGAGAAGATCCTTTTAAATAGAGGAGTGAGAGAAATATATCTGTGTGTTAAAGACTGGAATAAAAATGCACTTAACTTCTACCTAAAACACAACTACAAGATCAAGGGTACTATTCTATGGTTTACAGCGCCACCGGAAAGGGTGAAGACTAATAACCCTGAAATCGATTACACTGTTATCGATGTAAACGCTGGTTTGTTAAAGCCTAGGTTAAAGTACTACGCCTCATACTGGAGTAACTTCGTGGATGAAGTCGATCGATACATATACAAGAAGAAGTTGTATAGAGCGGAGAGAGCCATATTAGTTAGGCGAGGCAAGAGGGCAATTGCGTGTGCAATTTATAGTGATGGAGATAAATTAATAGTAGACAGTATTTCACTATCATCATACAACGCGATAGAAGCACTTGAAGCACTATTGAATAGCCTGAAAAACATAGCTATCGCATGAGACTCTAAGATCATTGAAATACCCGTAGACTCCTCTAAGCAAAAACTAATAGAGCTACTCGTGGAATCAGGGTTTAAGATGAATGAATCCGAGTTCCTCCTGCACAAGGAATTCATTTAAGAATAGCCACTATGAGTGTTCTTATTAATTATCTTAGAGAAGTCTAGGTAAAAACGACTATTTAATCCCCTCATTAATTTATCTATAAAAGAATCCAAATCTTCGAATTAGCACCATGTCGTAACCAGCAAAAACTATAATTGAATTGATGAATTAGCATTTGATATAGATCTTTCCTAATAACGAATTTGCAGAGATGAGAAGAGGGTTATTGCCTTGGATACTATTGACTGGACACGTGAATTTTTCATTGAGAAGGGTGAGTTGTTCCTAAGAGTTATGAATGCGAAGTGGGAGAAAGCTAGAGAGGAAGCATATTACATTAAGAAACTACTTGAACTACTTGGAGTTAGAGAGAATTCCCTCATCCTGGACTTAGGATGCGGCAATGGCAGGATCTCCGTTAACCTCGGTAAACTAGGATATAGAGTCCTGGGGGTTGATATTTCACCAATATTTATTAGAGATGCTGTTGAAAAAGCCAAGATCCACGGTGTCGGGGATAGAGTATTGTTTAGAGTAGCTGATGCTAGGAGGATAGATGAGGAATTAGGGGATTACAGGGAATTTGACGCTGTATTAATGTACTGGTCTACAATACTTGGCTACTATGGTGAAGAAGTAGATCTTGGTATCTTGAGTAGAGTAAAGAGGATAACTCGTCCTGGTGGTTTCCTACTAATCCTCAACACTGCTTCTTACGACTCAATAGTACTTAGAGCTGGTGTATCGGGGACAAACGCTTGCTACTTCAATGATATTGATGAAGAGTATGCTTGCATTGTGAGAGCTTTATTCGATCCATACACGGCGACGTTAACTAGTACTTGGAGTTTTTACAGGAAGAATGGAAGAGACTTAGTTTTTATTGATGACGTTTCATTTAAACTTAGGATTTATACACTCCATGAAGTTATAGAGTTGGCGAAGAGGGCTGGCTGGGTGTTCACAGCTGCGTATCACGATCTAGCATCTTTATCCCCGTATAGACCACTATTCAGTGGCCTAAATGTTGTGTTTAAGTCTGAGTAGTATGGGTTTTTAGTGGGCTTAGTTCTTGGATACATACTTATGTTTAAATAAAAAATCTTTATATATCTATGCCGGGGTAATACCTTCTTGGTGCTAGACATGTCTATATCAACTAGGAAAGCAAGAGAATTACTCAGTGTTTTGGGGCAAGAGTTTACAGTCAGCGATGTCGTCTCAAAGGCTAAGCTCTCGCAGAGTACCGCTAGAAAGTATATTAATGAGTTAATGAAAAAAGGGTTTATAGTTAAAAAAGATGGTAAATACATGGTCACGGATGAGGGGCTATTCCTCTTAGAGGGTGTTAGTGTATTTGGTAAGAGAGTGGGGGAGAACTACTCATATATATTCACGAGTGAGAATGGCTCCCCAGTACCCTTGAAAATAGATTCAATAGAGAAACTCTACGTTGCCGTTAAGTATGGACTAGTACCAGAGAATATCTTTAGACTACACGTAGAGAAGGGGTACTTGACATCATGGCTCTCCAGCCAACTAGGTGCAACTCAGCTAGCTCGTAGATTATCAATGGTGAAAAGCCTTAGTGAAGCCGTAGAAGTGCTCGAGGAATATATTGGTTTATAGTGTCATACATTCACTCAATTTTCAATAAACCCCTACTTAGCAGTGTCTTAGCTATGCGCTCTGCTACGCTCCTGCTTTTACACCTAATCACTATTAAATCCCCATACTCTACAATCAATATATCCCTGCCTCGTAGAAAACCTGATACTGCATTTTTCGCTTCACTATTGTTTAGTGCTAGTATGACGTAGAATCCATTAGGATCTCTCCGAGATAGTAACCCCTTCATCGTGGTTTTCTAAATCCCCTCTAATTCCAGGTTTATCCATAATTCTAACTCCTCGGGGTTGTAATAGATATGCATTTCTATCCCGGCACTAGATCCAGTGCTTGAATTGATTGTAGAAGCCCACCACCCCTAGTAGTATACATATGGGTATGGAGATCACTATTGATAATCCAAGAGAAACTAGTGCTTTGTAAACCATTAATGCCCCTGTTATAGCGAATAATGCCGGTATGAATACTCTACCCAGTACATAGAGTATTAATGCGAGCACTATTGTTAGTGCAAGGATAATAATGGGGTTTGTAGTAAGAATAGAGGCTATTATATATGCTGAAATAATTGATAGTGCTATTCTAAAAACTATGAAGCCTACTGCTAGACCTATGAACAATCCAAGAAGCATTAATGCCACTGATATAGCAAAGCTATTCCACAATTGGAGGCTAAACTTCCACAAGATATACGCTGAGAAAGCCCCGAAGACAATTGACGATATAATCCTATACAACTGACTACCCCAGATCGCAACCACGGCCCCTAATGAAGCCAGGATAATGTAGTCAACCGCGGAACCATTCACCCTGTACACCCATGTAGTATAATAATTTGTCCATGTTAATAAGTACTAGATACAGATTGAGGGGAATTGAGCGTGTCTAGTCCATTGGATAAAATAATGAAGTTCTGTGAAGTAGTTTGCTCTGGTGAAAACCTATATGGAGAGCTTGTTCTAGACTATGAATGCTACTGGGATTGCCTCAATGAGTTTAAAGACTACATCTATGGTTCGTAGCTTACGATGGATTCATATAAATTTAGTTAGTCGACACCTCTCGCTCTTAGTGCTTCTTCAACTTCGTCTATTCTAATTACGAGGAGTACTATGGTCGATCTTAGTAGGTATTTAACCCATGATGAATTCCTTGAGGGTGTTAAACCCCTTGCTTGTAGTGAGTGCAATGCATCTGTTAACACCCTGTAGGAGTAGTCTAAGAACAGGTAGGATAATGAGAGTACATTGAAGCCTATGAGTCTACGTATTTCCCTGGGTGTAGTTGTAGAGAAGAATAGTAGTATTGATGTAAATGATGCATATCCATATAGTAGATTATATAGGTAATCTAGTTTAAAGCTCCCTAGGAGAATGTCTAGTCCAATTATTATAGATGAGAGAGTAGTCCAGGTTATTGCAATGTATAGTAGTGTCTTCTTTAAGCCGTAGTATACTAGTATAGGTGTATTGAGAAGTATGATCGCTAACACTAAGTAAGGGTGTATGAACCGGGAAATGAGCGTAATTACTACCAGTAGTATCTTAAAGTACATAGCTCTAGGGTGGTGTAGAATACTTACTTTATTTCTCGCGTAATGTATTTCTCCAAGCAATTCAACCACACATTAATTCTCTTGATGGAACCCCGTGCTCTTCAAGCACACTTGGGGATAATTCCTCGGGATCCCCTTCAAAAGTAACTACTCCCCTTGATAGTAGGATAACGCTATGGGGTTTGAGTAAGTGGAGATAGGCAGTATTCGCTGATGCAACAACAACAACTTTCCCTCTCTCAACCCCCCGTGTAATTAATTTTATAACAGCCTCAACCCCACTACTATCTAGGTAGTCGAATGGCTCATCCAGTAGCCAGATCGGCTGATCTATCGCCAGTATCATGGCTATTGAAACCCTCTTAGCCTCTCCACCGCTTAGAGTGAATGGATTTCTATCTAGTAGGCGTTGTGGTATAAGTTGATCAATTATATCCCTCTGTAAATCAACCCCCACAATTCTCTTTGTAAATTCTAATTCATCCCTGACAGTTGCCTCAACAAATCCAGCATATGGATTCTGCCAAGTATACCCAATTAATTTAACAGCCTCTCTCCTCGGTAGTGAGTGAACATTTACACCTCTCACCAACACTCTTCCCTTAACTGGCTTCACTAAACCAGCCATTGTCTTCAACAATGTTGATTTACCAGAGCCATTTCTACCTAGGACTACGTGTAGTCCAGGCTCGAGGTTCAAGTATATGTCTCGTAGAACTACTAGTCCACTCAACTCAACTGTTACGTCTTCAACCTTGATCACTTTAATCCCAGCCTCTTCATTAAGAATAAAGCTAGAGGTACGCCTATAAAACATATACTTACAATGCTCCCAACTAGTACTAGTCCAATGGCGATCAATAGGTTTCCAAGGCCCCCGATCAAGTATATTATGAAGTAGCCCACTATAAATGATACTATGAGGGCCTCAATAATCGAAGTAGTAATCAACGCCAATATGCTCTTACTCCTCCTACCAATAAACCAAGCTACAATTCCAGCAGCGAAATTCGCAAGCGAACCCACAGCAATATCCAATACTCCATATGGAGACACTATATTCGCGAGGACACAGCCAATTGTCAACCCAATTACAGCTGGGAAGCCGAAGTAGTCTAGAAATGGAAGTATTAGTAGTGCATCAGCAACTCTCACTTGAAACTCCTGAAAGCTTATGGGTGCAAGTGCGTAGACTAAGCCTGCATACATGCCCGCTATAATAGAGCCCTTTACAAGCTCTATTAATCTACTAGACAAACCCATCATCCATGTCTCGTCAAACACCCAGTAGTCTCAATAACTCATTGGTATTTATTTCTCACCAGCAATGTATCAGAACCTCCACGAATCCTAGATTACAGCTGAAGGCATTATCTTTCAAGAGAGGGGTGTAGTATTAAAGGCTAATAAATTCTCCCGTCTTAATTGATCTCGGTGAGGAGTAATAGATACCCCGAGCCTTTAGCGATAACAGTCTATGTACAACCCCGAATCCCGTATGGAACAGGGATAAAGACCCGGAGATCCAGGCCCGGGATTAAATCCCCAAAACGAGGAGGTGCAATCCAAACCCCCGCACTAGCAAGAACCCTCACCATTCATGGTGGGGGAGGAGGTCGGGTAGTGGACTTCTACCTTGAAACATACTCTTGGAGGAATCAGTTACCTCCTAATTCATGGGCTCCATCATGGGATCCGTTTAATTATAAGAGTAGGCATATCCCTGGCTCTATCTCCACCCATTCCATGTTATGGATTCCAGTAACCGACGACATGACGGGTTTGCATTGGATGTATTGATATTCATTGATATTTCATCAAATCTCGGGGAAATATCTTCCACGGCGGCGCGTGCTACAAGTCAGGTCGTCTTGGTTTATAGTGTCAAGTTTGTTTATGAGAACATTTGGGCATACCACTTTAACGTTGTTATGTATGGAATTCCAGGTAGTTATGACGTTTTCTACATAAGTGCTAAGATAATGAAGCCCATCACCATGGTTCATTACCACTTTTGCAACTCCATATTATGATTAATCAATCTCTTCTATTAATACCACGCGTGGTTTACACTTAGTTACCTGGAGGTCTCACCATGTAGTAGATAATGTTGCATTAAATTATGGTTAAGCGGATTGAATGCTTGTACTTGTTTTAACCTAGTTTTATCGTTATACGTGAAATAGTTAGATATCTAATGGATACACGAGAACCCTTTAACTAAGTCTAGTTGTCTTAGAAGCGTGCGTTAACTCTTTTCTCTACGCTTAAATCTACCTAGTCTCACGCCTAGTATAACTATGTCTCTGTTGAATATATGCTCTGCAAGAATAATAATCATCACTGTTGATAATAGAGCTAGACTTATCGACACCGCTAGTACCTCTAGTTTACTAGTCATTGATGAAACAACAACTACTGCTGGTAGTGGTGCTATTGTAAGTCCTGCAATGACTCCTGTTATAGTGTTTATTGGTAGCCCCACGAAGACTAGTGCATAGGCTATTCCAACGAAGATGAATAGTATTGGCGCTGTGAATGCACCAGCTATTCTCTCATCTGAGACTATGGAGCCTAGGATCACTCCAAGAGCCCCTGAGTACATTAATCCAAGGACAATAGAGCCAACGAATATCAATAGAGAGTTGAATCCTATTTTCCCATAGAGTAGTTCACCGGGGTTAAAGCCTACACTCTGCACACCCTGTGCTGGTGGAGGAGTACTGGTAGCACCCATTAATACTAGGAGCATTCCAGCGAAGTAGGCTCCACCCATTATTAGTGAGCTTATTATAGAGCCAATGATCTTCGCTAACACTATGTTTCTCCGGGGGATGGGCTGTGCTAGTAGCATTTCAAATGCTTTCTCAACTTTCTCTATTGCTGTGAATTGAGATGCATACATAGCGTTAATCCCCATTATAATGGCGATCATTAACTGCATGAAGCTCATGAATGATGTAAACGCTGAGTACTCCTCTATACTCATGGATTTGCCGTAAACTTGGATCGTTGAGTTTACAAGTACTGGTTTATCTATTAATGATGGATCTATATTCCACTCCACGGCTATTATGAGAGAAACCGATTTCCTAATGAGATCCCCTATAGTAGACGCCAACCCGGCTTTAGCACCACTAACAACTGGTGAGATAGAGTCTATTTTCACATATGCCTCTAGTTGAATAGACATCCCCGGCTCTAGTGCTCTTGTGGAGAAGTTTTGGGGTATTACTAAGACGACATCGTAGCTCCTCAACCCAGAATCCACACTATCAACTATTTTCAATCTACCGCCAATTGTTTGATTAACTAGACTCAGTACACTCATGGTGAAGTTTGAGGAATCCCTCAATACTACCCCAATATGAATACCCATTGTTTGCTCAACAGCTGTTTGAATACCTGTGGAGACCATTTTACCTATTAAGCCATAGAAGGCTATTATTAAGACAATACTTAGTATGAACGCGGGGTTCTTAATGAATGCCTTAACCTCCCTTACTACAAGGGGCTCTAGAGTCAATTCGACTCACCCTTGATCTTAACAAATACCTCTTCGAGGTTAACCCCTCCCACCCTACTCTTAAGCTCCTCAACAGTGCCTTCAGCCAGTAGTCTACCCCTGTAGAGTATACCTACTCTACTACACAAGTACTCTACTTCCAGCATATTGTGGCTACTGAGTAGTACCGTTATATTGTACTCTCTATTATACATCTTGATCAAGTTTCTCACATATATACTCCTCTCAACATCCAATCCACTAGTTGGCTCATCCAGTACTAGTAGCCTAGGTCTACTTGCAAGTACAACGCTCAAAGCTAATATTCTCTTCATCCCCTTACTATAACCCCTAATAGGCCTATTCAAATCCCTACCTAGATCAGCTATATCTATAGCCTCTCCCACAGCCTCCTCAAGTCTCCTACCAGAGAATCTAACTGAGAGCATGAACCTAATGAAGTCTAGGCCCGATAAATCCCTGTAAGCACCAGCCTCCTCTGGTAGGTAGTTCATGAGTCTACGGGCTTCAAGAGGGTTTCTCACAGCGTCGACTCCATATACATACACCTCGCCACTAGTTGGCTTTAATAGAGTTGCAATAATCCTCAGAGTTGTTGTTTTACCAGATCCATTAGGCCCGATCAATCCATAGATCTCTCCACTCGAAACCCTAAGATCAAGGTCTTTAACCCCTATACTACCCCCACTATAAATCTTAGTCAAGGCCTTAGTGTAAACAGCAAAATCCAACAACTACACCTGGGTATTTAATAACACAAATATTTTCTATTGTTATTTGTAGTTATATGTTTTTCTTCTGCCGTGGAGTCCACGACATGATTCTAGATACGAATGGAGACCCCCATAGCATCTTGCACTACACCCACATGTTTAAAAGTATTCACAAAGGAGGATTAAGCTAGTTAAGAGTGTAGTATAGTTATACTGTGTATGCCACCTAGATTACGTGGTTTTACACCTCTAGTGCACACCGCTGTGATCACTAATGCTGAGCTCCTCCCAGCTCTGAAGATGCGGTGGCTCTTTCAGTAGTAATACCTGCTGGGGAGATCCCTAATTGCGCTATAAGTAAATTTGGATCAATGAGTCTAATTTACTTTTTGCTATGTTACACTTAGTGATTTTAAAGATTAGGTGGTCAATACTGGTTATGAGTAATATTGAGATAATCGATCTTATGCCTGTATTGAAGCGTAGATGGAAAGAGCGCTAATATATGAATACAGCTCTAGATCATAGAGTAGCATACTACTACTTTCTCGATAGTGGCTTTAGCTTAGGGGAGAAGCATATTCTATATTTACATTAGGGGAGTAAAGAGGTAGTCGTGGAGTTATGTGAGCACAGTTTAAAGTGCATACTATTGATCAAGAGCGGTTGAAGGCTTAGCGATTATCCATGGTCTCGTCCTTAAAATACTGTATCCTAGTTTCCTATAGATCCTTATTGCCTCCTCGTTTCCCTCCTCGACGCAGAGGAATGCCGTGGCGCCAGATGATACTACTCTCCTAGTTGCAGCCGAGGTTACTGCTGTAGCGTAGCCTCTCCTCCTATACTCCTCCCTAGTGTATACATCACAGATAAGTCCTAGCTCTGGTAGTCTAGCACACACTGCTCCAGCGGATACTAGCTTGCCATCTACAAATACTCCATAATAAGTTCTCTTAGCAAGTTTCCCCCTGGCTTCTTCAATTGTTATTTCCATCTCTTCTCGCCTAGCGTACTCTACAAATGCCTCTGCGTGACTGGGCTTTAATCTAACGGCTACTTGCTCATTAGTACTTGGCTTGAATGACTCCTCTGTGCAGGTCATGTCGTGGAACCACTTTACCTCTATATTCTTAAACCCCTTTGATTGGAGGATGGAAGAAGCTCTCTCTATTGTCTCCTCCTCGGAGCTGTAGAGTTCTAGTATGTGCGGTTTAGCAGTGTCTAGTGGTGTATTTCGTAGAAGCTCTAATCCACTATCACCCCAAACATGTATTGCTCCTCCACGTCTATACCTCCATGTGAGTACATAGGACTCAACTTCGAGTCCCCGTGTCAACTTAACAGTGATCTCTGTACTTTCGGGCTCGTAGAGTAGATCATATATAATGTAGTAGTGTGGTGGGTAAAAGTCTCCCCTATATAGCTCGATGAGTGCTGAGAGTAGGTCTTCCACATTATAACTAGTAGACCCAACAACGTGTATCCTCACATTAATCACCTCTGATTAGGATAATTGTGCTTAATACCACTTTATTTAATACTCTACATGTATATCAAGAGATCACGCCATTAGACTCTAGTGTAGACTTCTACTCCCTGCTTTACCGCGGTTTCTCGCGCGCTTTTATCTATGAATGGAGTTATTATGACTAGTCTTGGTTTAACCCCTGTAACCTTCTCGTATAACTTCCCCTTCCCCCACAGTATTGAGACGTCTCCTATAGAGGCACTTGCCTTCACTTCTACAAGTATGTGTAGGCCATTCTTAATCAACACATCGACCTCCACTTGCGAGGGGTATCCATACACCTCACCAGCTTCATCGAAATACACCCACTTCTCCACTCTACCCTTACCAAGAATTTCCTCTATAATACCCCTCACAGCCCTCCTAAATGCCGTCTCTGTGTGAATACCCCATCTAGCACCTATAGCTGTAATCCTCCTCATTAATGAATTAAATCTCCTGTCGTGTTCTAGTAGTTTTCTCTCTATGGCCTCAAATCTCTTATCGTGCTCTAATAGCTTCCTCTCGATGGCTTCAAATCTCTTGTATGCCTCCTCCCAGCGTCTATTATTCTCCTCCCATCTCCTCTCTTGCTCCCTCATAAAGTGCTGGAAGTCCTCGCGCAGTTTCTTTAATTCATTGAGTATAGTGTCATATCCAAGTAAACCAGCCACTGCGAGTTTAAACTCCTCATCCTCCCTAAGTAACCTTAGAATTTTCTTCTTTAACTCAACTGTTTCCACGTTGAATCCCATATGTGTTTAAACTATGATGCTTAATATTCTTAATAATTAAGGAACTTCTGCGATGAATATAGCGGGAAGTCCGGTCAATTAAGAACTCTAGTTTGACTATAAAAACAACCGTCTACTACATAAGTACAACGACTATATTTATACCGTTTTAGTATAGTACAGAGCTCCCTCAGTTTCCAACCTTTCACCAGGCTCCAGGAGCTAGAGTTTCTATTAAGAGAGAGGTTAAGTTCACTTGAATTATTCTAGAGAAAATACTTAAAGCACTGGCAATTCAGCGAATTTGATAAAACACGTATAGTGCTTACGCAGTATGTATCGGCTGTAGTGTTGAGAGATTATTGTGTTTTACTGCTAGCGTGGCCCGCGCTCAAGCATTATAAGTGAGTATTTTTATGCGAGACTAGTTACTACTAGGCTTTTTAACACGATCATTATATGAACTCCCCGATTTTTAAATATGCTACAAAATCGCTAAATAAGAACGCTAGAACTGCTGTTCAGTATTTTATACCGCTAGAAATCAAGCTATTTCCACACTACTTCTTCTCAAGCCTTATCTCGACTGCCTTATAGTGATTTATAAGTCCCTCGCAAGTCGCAAATATCTGAACATACCTTGCAATACTCTCTAGTGCTTTGGGTTCTACCATGGCTATATCTATGAATTTGAGAAAGTCTAGGATGCTCAAACCACCCCTAAACTTAGCCCAACCATTAGTTGGTAGAACATGATTGGGTCCGAGAACGTAGTCTCCTAGTGGAACTGGTGTGTACTTACCGATAAATATAGAGCCTGCGTTTTTAATTTTAGATAAAACACTAGGAATAATGTCTGGAGCAACGTGGATCTCTAAGTGCTCGGGTGCATATTCATTGACGAAGTCTATGGCTTTATTTATGTCTTCGGCTACGATAATTGCTCCATACTCACTATACGCTTTCTCCACGATCTCTTTTCTCTCAATATTCTCTAAAAGCCTGCTCATTAATTCAGCAGTTTTCTTAGCTAGAGGCTCACTTGTAGTTACTAATACCGCTGAAGCGTATATATCGTGTTCTAGTTGTGATACCATGTCATAGGCTATGTACTCGGGATCAGCTGTTTCGTCTGCAAAAATTAATATCTCGCTTGGACCAGCAATAAAGTCTATGTCGACGATCCCTGCATTTCTAACAATAGCCTTAGCTGCTGTAAACCATATACCGCCAGGCCCAACAATTTTTTGGACTCTTGGAACACTCTCAGTTCCATAAGCCATAGCCGCAACTGCATGTGCTCCACCAACTCGGTAGGCGTTTCTAACTCCAACGAGGTCTAATGTAGCGAGAACATAGGGGTTTACCATACCCTTTTCACCCGGGGGTGTTGTAACAACGATTTTTTCTACCCCAGCTTCCAGCGCGGGTAAAATAGTCATTAGAGCAGTTGAAGGATAGGATGCTTTTCCACCCGGGATATATACACCAACACTCTCAATGGGCTTCACCAGTTGGCCAACATATATACCTTTACGTATTTCCTGAATCCAGGACTTTGGCTTCTGAAGCCTGTAAAACTCTTTAATATTACTTGAGGCGTATTCAACGGCTTCAATAAACTCCCTACTTACAACCTCACGGGCTTTTTCAAACTCCTCAGGGTGTATTTTAACATCTATCTCTAGATTGTAGATTTTCTTGTAAAACTCCACTATAGCCTTATCTCCTCTTGCTCTAACATCTTCAATAATCTTTTTAACATCTGTTTCAATTCTTGAAATGTCTAACTGGGCTCTTTTTAGTATTT
>JAJHRV010000094.1 GCA_020833525.1 Thermosphaera sp. | reverse complement strand
AGCTAGAGGGTGGAGATAGCCTGTGGTTCCAGTCCGGAGCCTAGTTCCGCACTGGAATTATTAAGTCCTTCACGCGTTGCAACACCACTGGGGTACTGTGAGGACTGCTTCATGTAGAACCTGCTTATGGCATCTCTATGAGCTTGACTGAGAGGTCTTTGTCTACTATTAGCATGTGTTTGTTTGGTATTTCCAGCCAGTTCTCCTCCGTCAAGGGCTCTGACGCCACTAGTACTGCTCTCTCGCCGTGTGCTAGCTTAGCCCTTATCAACTGTAGCGTGGTCTCTGAGAGCTTGTTTAGGGATAATGGGCCCATAGGCCTCTCGAGGTAGTATAGTGTGTAGTACTCAAGGCTGTGTTTTGCGTACCGCAGTGCGTAGAGCTGGTGTCCATCACTAGCTAGGAAGTTGAGGGAGCTGTATCCAACTTCCTCCCCGTTGATCTTCTCCAGTGCCCTTCTAACTCCCTCCAAGAAGCCGCCTGCATCCAATGCTTCTTGCACTATGAGGTGGAATAAGACCTCAGAGTCTGTCTCGCCCTCGAAGCCCCTGTATTCGTGTCTAACCAATCTAAGCAGATCCCATCGATCCACTGTGCCATTGTGTGCGAAGACGTAGCCCCTGTATAGCCATGGGTGGGTATTCTCCAGCGTCTCCCCTCCCGTGGTGGCTAGTCTTACATGCGAGATTATGATCAGGCCTCTAACCCTCCTAGCAGTTGAACGAGCCTTCTTCGACACGTGGAGTGCGGAGGGCTCCTTGACCAACTCCCATTTCACTCCATTAAACCATGCAATACCCCAGCCACTGTAATTGTAGTGGGAGAGCTGGGCCATACTGTTCTCAGCGTGGTAGAAGCTGAATTCAACGTCCACGGGTATATTAGCGTATAATCCAAACAACCTGCACAACTAGCGACCACCCAGGACTCAATATCTCTCTAAACCAATAAATCAATATCGACCAAACGACCCTTGAAAATTATGCTCCACCGACTAGTAGTTCGTTCAGAAAACACTCTAACACTAGTTTAGCCGGAACAACCTTACTCACCTACTTCACGAGAAAACAGTGCTCATAAGTCTACAGAGAAGATGATTACTTATAAATGAAAAACACGCCTTAATCGACAATTCCGCTCTCTTACGCATTCAATCCGTGGCATCCTCCTTCATACTTCATCAACGAACTGTTGCCTCGAAGTCACGTCATTCATTAATCCCATAGTGGGTGTGCTCTACCGGAAAAATTATGAATTCAGAGTTAAGAAACCTGCTTTCAATTCTTTGTATTGGATTCTAAAGTAAATGAGAGCTATGTTGAGGAAGCATTAGCTAAATACGAAGACTTTCAATTCTTTGTATTGGATTCACTATAAAGTCAAGTGCATTTATCATGGCAACGAGATAGTCGCTTTCAATTCTTTGTATTGGATTCGATGCGTTCACGGAGGAGTTCACTAGGATTATTGCACGTGTCTTTCAATTCTTTGTATTGGATTCCCTGTGGGTTTACCTTTGCGTTTTACTCTCTTTATTATAAACTTTCAATTCTTTGTATTGGATTCGCCATTGACTGGGATATTAACGTGGTGGATAATGCTTTCCTCGTGGCTTTCAATTCTTTGTATTGGATTCTATATTGATTCTTTTTCTTTTAACCCTCCCTCGGGGTGTCCCTCTACTTTCAATTCTTTGTATTGGATTCTCTAGTTGCCTCCTGCCTCTTGGTGGGGGCTTAGATGGTGTCTTTCAATTCTTTGTATTGGATTCCTCCATATCTATGAGTTATGTGTTGGTGTCAAGGTATGACTGAGCTTTCAATTCTTTGTATTGGATTCTAGACTGCTCACACGAGACCTTATTTCCGCTATGGTTTTCTCCAACTTTCAATTCTTTGTATTGGATTCAGCATCTAGGTAGCTTCTTACAGCGACTCCTAGTCCTCCAACATAGTCTTTCAATTCTTTGTATTGGATTCCTATATGTGTTTAAGGCCCCTTATAAACCCTCGCTAACCAAGCTTTCAATTCTTTGTATTGGATTCATGAGTTATTGAGGCTCATGAGGTGTAGTGAGGTGTTTGTGTCTTTCAATTCTTTGTATTGGATTCCTCGGCATTGAAAGACATGGGTGTAGATATATGATGAAGAGAGCTTTCAATTCTTTGTATTGGATTCCAGCTGTCTCGCGCTTTCCTTATCTCAAGGTTTATGCCGTTCCTTTCAATTCTTTGTATTGGATTCTGTATTTGATCTTTTACGTGGGTTTCTTAATATTGGGTTCGTGTTTTAATTAGTGTGGGTGGGGTTTATAAGCTTTATTCATGGTGATCATGAGGGTCTGATCAAAAGAGATCATGGAGAGTGATCATATAGAATCCCTGGTTTTCAGGGATTTTTCATGGTGGATCGATTAATTTTTAGTCTTGTATATTGATGTGTACTTAAACCTGTACACTTCACCCCACTTGATCCCTTCCACACAGGGCTCGATCTTCCCTGTTTTCCAGGGAATTTGTATAATGTAGGGTTTTTCTAGGTGATTCTTAAGAGCGTCAATGTGACTGCGTCTTAAATTCCTAATGACATTTAAACTAGGATCCAAAAAAGGAACTTAGCGCTTTTTATCTTTTTATTGTATCTTGACGCGTGGAGTCATAGTCTATAGCTCCACCAACACTTAATAATCCATTATCCAAATTAGTCCTTAGTTGAACGTAGGGTGTAGGGGAGGGGCTTGGGCCACGTGTCTGTTAGGGCTAGGTTTAGGGGTAAGGATGTTGTAGAGTTTGAGTGTATTCTTGTAGATACAGGAGCCTCATTCACGGTTATGCCTCTTGAGGTGGCTGAGAAGCACTTCATTGAAACCCCGTTAGAGGTTGATATAAGGCTTGGTGATGGGAGATTAGTGAAGGCGAAGGTATTTGTAGCCGAGTGTGAGATAGAGGATAGAAGGGGGCCAGTAAGAATACTGGCATTCAAAGACGCTATACCAGTAATAGGTGTAGACACACTAGAGACTCTAGGGCTAAAGGTAGACCCTGTAACAGGTAGGATAGAGAAAACAGAGCACTACATGCTATACGTATAACCCGCGAGTCTTCGATTATACATAAAACACCTCGCCTAGGCACTAACTACTTCCCCAACCCATACTATGTTAATAACTTATCAAAGCGATAACACCTCTTTGAAGAGCTCAGCACTTGTTAAGTCCTCAAGCTTTGAAACCTGTACAACGCTATCTCGATTCACATAGTATACCCCTCACCCCCGCTAACCCTCATCTAAGCAGTAAACTGTTTGGATCTCTAGCCTAATCCCTGTACACATCATCTATGAAACCTAACAAACCCCTCATAAGGTCTACGTGCGGGTGTTAGTCCACAAGTATTTTGAAAACAACAAGCTTGACACATGTAAACCAACAAGACATCACGGCATTCTCAGTTCTTCTAGCACTTCTAGCTAGATTCAAACGTGGCTGTCTCATATCTCTTTGAAGACAAAAAGACGCCACGAAGTCATCGAAGAATCTCTCATAAACTCCTCTAGAGGCTGAGATACTCCACTACACATACCGAGCTTCACTCTATTAGAGGTCATTTACAACCGAAAGCCTCGCCCTTTAGGGCGGGGATGGATAGAAAAGCTTATAAGATGTGTATCCTATAGTGTGTTCTAGGGAGTGTCTTGGGGGGCGAACCTCTAGAGTGGATGAGGCCTAGAAGTACTAGGCATGCTAGGTATTGGTGTGGTTATCACTTCGTCTGGATCCCAAAGTATCGTAGAGATATTCTTGTGGAAGATGTTGCTGAATACACTAAAGAAGTCTTGAGTGAAATACTTAAGGAGTTAGAATGTGAGCCACTAGCCCTAGAGGTCATGCCTGACCATGTCCATGTGTTTGCTTTATGCCCTCCAAGGCACTCTCCCGCATACATCGTGAACTACCTTAAGGGTAAGAGTGCTAGGAGGGTACTGCAGAGGTTTCCAGAGCTGAAGAGCAAAGCTACTCGTGGGAAGCTGTGGAGTAGGAGCTACTTCGTGGCAACAGTTGGAAACGTAACAGCAGATATCGTCAAGAGGTATGTTGAGGAGCAGTGGGAGAAAGAGGGATGAAGAGGACAAGCATAGTAGAGCTTATAGTTGATAAAAACTCTGAGGAGAAGCTGAAACTACTTTGCAGTCTATCCTCCAAGCTCTGGAACGAGG
>JAJHRV010000093.1 GCA_020833525.1 Thermosphaera sp. | reverse complement strand
TTCTCTGAGAACAGTGTAAACCCCGCTATCCCCAGTTAATTTAACAACTCTATCCTTCGGAAGCCACTCCATGTAAGCGAGAATATCTACAAGTACGTCGGGGCGCTCTATAGTAGACAATCCACTAGCTACTCCTCCACGTCTAACTGCATCTATGGATTGAGCTATTTCACGTGCAACTACATCTATACTGCCATCATAGATTGTAAGTATCTGGGTGAAAATAGACTTATCAATAGTGCTCACGAGGATGTCTTCAGGGCACTTGCGGCATAGGCTATTATAGACTATAAGGGCTCCAATAAACTCCTGGGCTTCAACGTCTAATACTCCACTGGGGTCTTGTAGATTTATGTAGAAATCTCCAAGTAGCTTAAAGGCGAAGTGGAGGTCTCTCTCAATCTCCGCCAAGTTCTTTATTAACTGTAAAACCGAGTCCTTGTTCTCATCGATTTTTAACTCTTTTACCTTTACTTGAGTAGCATCGTGTACTTTGAAAACCTCTGAGACTAGTTTTATTGCTTTATCAAGATCCCCCGTTAGCCCCGGAATGAAGGGCATTAGAGTCCTCGCGAGTGAAGCCGGTAGACTGAGTCTTCTAGCTCCCCACAGCCGCAAGCCAGGTACTTCAACTAGGATTTTTTCATTTACAAGGTCTTTAGCATACTTGTCTTCAATACCTTGAAGTAATCCACTTTTGAAATCGTAGAGGCCGTGGTAGAGACCAGCGATTACTGCTAGTAGTTTATCCCATTTATCCACTCCTACAAGTTTATCGAGTATGGAGACTACTGTTGCCGCTGTAGAGGATCTTTCATCGAGTCTAGTAATTGATAAGTGCTTACTATTGTTTAAGCCTGGGAGATTCAATAATATTGCGGGGTCGTCGGGGTAGTCGAGGATTATTCTATGATTGATCGACACTTTTACATCTAACCCGTGTTCTAGCAGCTTCTTATACATTATTGAGGCTGATAGTAGTGAGTCTAACGAAGTATCCGGTATTATCACGAGGCTCCGGTACTCCTCGATAAACTCAGCTAAGGCCTTTTCACTCAATAAACCACCAGTGGCTGGGGCCTAGGGCAAAAAGCTATGCAGCCTCCTGGAATTTATATATACCAGTGGAGACTATGAGTTTTGCAGTCTCGGGATCATACTTCCAATCCGCTGGGAGTTTTCCAACTCTCTTATAGTATTTGACGAGTCTATGTATTTTCGACTCTATTTCTATCAAGCCACGCTTACTATGCATATCCTTAGGGTGTTCATCTAGGTGTCTCCTAAGGTTTACAGCTCTCTTCATTAAATTAAAGACGTCTTCTGGGACAACTATTCTAATGCCGTGTTTCTCAAGGATTTGCTCGATTTTCTTCCCAATAACTTGCTTCACGAGTGGTATTCCAAACTGGTCTCTAAGTATAATACCTATCATTGAGGGTGGGTAGCCTTTCTTAGCCAGCTCTACTACGAGTAGCTCTATATCGCTCGGACTCATGTCTAGTTTTAGCCATCTCGGAGGCCCAGCTCTAGCCGGCCTAGTTGAGTGGGATTGTCCCTTATCCCGCTTCTTATTCATAGAAAGCACCTAGTCATTGTCACTTGTGATACTTAATCCAGCTTATAAACCTAATAACTACGTAGGGATAGTAGCTTCTGTAAGACGCGTCTCACCGCGATAGCTCTATGACTATACTTGTTTTTCTCCTCTAACTCCATTTCTCCAAAAGTGCGTGTCTCTCCGTTAGGTATGAATATTGGGTCGAAGCCGAATCCCTTAGTACCCCGTGGTTCGTTAGCTATATATCCACAGACTTCACCAGTAGCCGTTAACAATACATCGCCTAGGACTAAGGCAACAGCTGACTTGAAGCAAGCCCTTCGATCGGGGATCTCTCTCAGTAGCTTCAATACGCCGTTTAACCCGATGGTTTTATATACGTAGCTACTGTATGGTCCCGGGAACCCACCCAGCGCATTTATATATAAGCCAGCGTCCTCTACGAGTACGGGTTTATTTAGGTAGAAGTAGGCAAGCATAGCTGATTTTAAGACTATTTCCTCTATCGACTCACTCTGTATTTCTATTTTGGGTGCTGGGCATTGCTCAACAACTACTCCGAATTCTCCCCCAACCGCTCTAACTTCTCGTAGTTTATGTTCATTGCTGGTTGCAAGACATATTCTAAGCAATATAGCGCTCCCTCATAATGCTTTTACGTACTTCTCTATCAATATATCTACCCCTCACGCTAATCTCCTTCATTCTATTTATTACTTCTCGGTAATCCCCCCTATAGTGGCTTCCGTACTCATCCAGCATGGCTTTGATTAATACCTCTGCATCGAGCGGTCTACTCGCCTTTATACTTCTAACCATTAAGTGAAGGTCTATAGCGTACTCCTCAACGTCTGAGCTATAGCCAGATAATCCAAAGTCTATGACATATACTTCACTCTCCCTTAGTAAGACATTTGCAAGGGTGTAGTCTCCGTGATAAATACCCAGACTATGCATTCTAGCGGCAAACCCCCCGATTCTACGCGATATAGAAGTGGCTTTCCCTAGATCAAACTTCTCAAAGCTCTCTGAAGCCCTAACCCCCTCAATGTACTCAACTATGAGGACACCGTTCTCCTCGTCAACGAATAAAACGCTTGGAACAATTAAACCTGCTTCATATAGTTCACTGAGTATTCTCGCCTCCACCCTCGTTCTATTTCTTATAAAAACCTCGTCGAATAGTTTCGCTCTATACTTTTTACTAATTCTTTTCTTCATGACGGCTCTAAGCCCAAAGAAGTCCACTAGGTACACTTCCGCCTCTGCGCCACGTGACAGTAAAATAGTGTTCCGGCCCTCTATGGTAGCCATGGATATTCCTCCTCGTCGAGTCTATGCCTTTGCTTTATAAATACGCTGTTGGGCTCCTTGATCAATCCATACAAGTAGTGCAGTAAGCCTGTGTAGGCTATCATGAGTCCATTATCACCAGCAATCTCTGGTGGAGTACCATAGAAGCCTACTCCATAGTGCTCTGCAATATATTCAAATTTCCTCCGTAACTCTGTATTTGAGGCAACACCCCCCACTAGTAGAATACTATTTTTACTAGTTAGCATAAGAGTTCTCTCGGTTACTTCAACGAGCATATTGAAGGCTGTTTCACGGAGACTCCTACACACAGTTCCTAGTTTCTCCTTATCCCCGCGGGTCTCCCGCGCAATCTTTAAAGCCGCGGTTAACAACCCTGAGAAACTTAAGTCGCAGCCTTTAACAGTGTAGGGTAAGGCTATATACTCTCGACTCCACTCAGCGCAAATGTCAACAGCATGCTTCCCCTCTACAACATAGGGTGGTGCAATACCTGCTTCTCTAGCGAAAGTATCTAGTAGGTTGCCTAGTGGTATATCTAGTGTTTCACCCATAACTCTATACTTTTTATTCTTCTGGACGAGTATCATGGTATTCCCACCTGATACATACACGATCACGGGGTCTACAAATCCGCTGACGAGCTTCCCGATCTCTATGTGGGCTACTGCGTGGTTTACAGCCACTATGGGTTTTCCATAGTAAGCGGAGAGGAAGCGGGCTAAGCTAGCGCCGACTCTTAGGCATGGCCCTAGACCAGGGCCTACAGCCACAGCTATGGCGTCTACTTCTTTGATTCCTAGCTTGGCTAATTCAAGTGCTTTTCTCAATACGCTGGGTGCGTTGTTAACATGGTGTAAAAAAGACTCGCGGGGGTGTATGCCACCGCTAGTTGGCTTATACTGGCTGTACGCGTTTGCAAGGAATTTTACTCTGCCACCGCTGTATTCTACAATTCCAACTCCGAAAGTGTGACTTGTGGACTCTATACCTAAGACTCTTATCTCTCTTCTAACTGGTTTAACTGAAACGTAGAGTTCATATTCTTTGTTTAAAATAGACATACATCCACTCATATGGATCATTATTTCTTAACGTACTCGACATAGCTGCATTTTCCACAATGCCACCTAGGAGCTGGTTGCTTGTGGAAAGCCATAAAGGACCCACATCTAGGGCATGTTTTATTCTTCCTCTTAATAGTCCAATTCTTGTAGTCTACCTCATATAGTTTGTGAATATATGGCATCTCCTGATCACCAGTCATTGTTGGGTCTGAGTCTCCGTTATCTTCTTGTATGACTCCTCATCTCTTTTAATTAGGTGTTCTGGTTCAAATAGCTTTGCTCTATTTAGGCTATTATAGATATGTG
>JAJHRV010000092.1 GCA_020833525.1 Thermosphaera sp. | reverse complement strand
AAGCTGGATACTACTGGGGTATTAGGTATGGTGAGAAGATTTACCAGGAGAAGACCGGCAAGAGCATTACACCATTGAAAATACTATACACATACACTGGTGCATTCAACGACCCAGCTAAGGGTAAAACAGCTACACAGTCACAACTGGGACTAGGTGCTGGAGTAGTCTACAATGTCGCTGGTGCAACCGGCCTCGGTATATTCGAAGCAGTTGAAGAGTACTGTACATCTAGTAATAAGACACAGGGTCCACCATTCGCTATTGGAGTAGACGCTGACCAGGACTGGATTAAACCAGGCTTTATAACAGCCTCAATGATGAAGAGAGTTGATGTAGGTGTATACACCGCTGTTAAAAGAGCACTAGACTACTACGCTGGTAAAATAGACAAGTATGGAGGAGTCCTAGAGCTAGGATTACAAGAGGGGGGTATCGCTGTTAGTACCCTCGAAGACCTAGACACCTTCCTACAAATAGCAATCCAAGCTGGTAGAGAAGTCAATAGAACCGAGATATACAGTAAAGTAAAAGCTATGAGAGAGTCCATCCCCTCATGGATGTGGGATGAAATAAATAAACTAGCAGATCAATTGAAGACGAATCCAGCGGGTGTAAGTATATATGGATTGACGTTTAAAGATATTGCCGATAAAATACCATATACATCGGAGTCCATCGCCCAAGTGAGAAGAACATTAAAAGTCGGTGTTGAAATAGAGACAACAACACCTGCTGGAGCCCCAGACTACACAGTATACGCTTTAATAATAGTGGTCATCGTAATAGTTGCAGTAGCCATTTTTGCAATGAAAATGAAGAAGAAGTAGCCCTGCTCAAATTCCTTTTTAAATTAACTCCCATCTTTTTATCAATAGTGATTCACTTAGGGGGTGTTATTGAGTAGCCATTGTATTGACAAGCCAGTTGTATTAATGAGGGATATAGTCAAGGTATTTCCCGACGGTACAATAGCACTTAGAGGAGTCGACTTTGAGCTTTGTAGAGGCGAGATCCATGGACTACTAGGAGAGAATGGGGCTGGAAAGACTACGCTAATGAAGATCCTCGCAGGCTTACTAAAGCCAACTAGGGGGGAGGTTATTGTTAAAGGTAGGAGAGTTAAGTTTAGAAACCCCACTGATGCACTTAGACTCGGTATTGGCATAGTTATGCAGGGCCTCTCACTAGTCCCAGTATTTACAGCTTATGAAAACATTGTCCTTGGTTCTGGGCATAGAAAGCCGAGTAGAGAAAGCATCGAGAAGTTAATGAGGGAAACAGGCTTAATAATCCCTCTCGACGCTGTAATTGAAAACCTCTCTTTTGGTGTGAGGCAGAAAGTTGAGATTCTTAAAATGCTTGCTTTAAATGTAGATATTCTAATATTGGATGAGCCTACAACCAACCTATCACCCTCTGAAACCCGTGAGTTATTCAAGAGCCTTAAGAAGTTGAGAGAGAGTGGTAAGTCAATCGTATTCATATCCCACAAAATAAGAGAGGTCTTAGAGGTCACAGATAGAGTCACAGTATTAAGAAAAGGCAGAGTTATGGGCTCTGTTGAAACCCAGAAGACAAATCCCCGGGAATTAGCCAAAATGATGGTTGAACGCGAGGTTGAATTAGTAATCGAGAAGCCACCGTATAATCCAGGTGGAGTTGCACTAAGCGTTGAGGATCTAGAGGTCATGGGAGATCTCGGTGTACCAGCCGTTAAAGGTGTTTCATTCAGCGTTAACTACGGAGAGATTTTTGGAATTGCAGGAGTAGAGGGTAATGGACAAATAGAGCTCGCCGAGACGTTAGCTGGAATAAGGAAGCCTTTGAGAGGGCGGATAGTAATGAATGGAGATGATATTACAAAGCTAGATGTTTCAGAGAGATATAAACGTGGACTAGCCTATATCCCTGAGGACCGGAAAGTTGCATTGATAATGGAGTTCTCTGTTTTAGAGAATACTCCACTAACAGAGATCTCTTACAATAAGGAGCTAGTTAATAGAATGGGCTTTATGAAGATCAAGCGGATATTGGAGAAATCTATGGCCATTATTGAGCAATACGGTGTTGTTACTCCATCAATCTATGCACCCGCAAGATCTCTCAGTGGGGGAAATCAACAAAGACTCGTCGTGGGACGTGAGTTGATGAAAGACCCACGCGTCATTATAGCAGTTCAGCCAACTAGAGGCCTAGATGTAGCTGCAACAGAGTATGTTAGAAACCTACTCGTAAAAATGAGGAGTTCTGGTAAGGCCGTTATCCTTATATCATCAGACTTGGATGAAATACTTGGATTGAGCGATAGATTCACTGTTATGTACAATGGAAGATTTATGGGTATTTTAGAGCCAGATAAAGTCACAGATGAGGAACTAGGGTTAATGATGGGTGGTTACACATATGAAGAGATTAAAGCTAGAAAGGTGTAGTTTTAATGGTTAACCCGAGATTCACCGAGTACCTAGTCTACATTGGTAACGTAGCACTCGCTATATTAATAGGACTCGCCTTAGGCGCCCTCATTATGTGGCTGGGAGGCTATGATCCCGTTAAAGCATATACCGGGCTATTTGAAACATCTTTCAATCCATCAGATTACTACTACTTCGCTTCAACCCTTAGCTACGCTACTCCATTGATTTTTACAGGCTTAACATTCGCGATCTCTAGTAGGGCTGGGATCTTCAATATAGGCGCTGAAGGTCAAATGTACATGGGGGCTCTTGGCGCAGTTATCGTAGCCTCAATGAATCTACCACCTCCACTCATACTCCCCATGGCTCTAATCATTGGAACCATTATGGGGGCTCTGTGGGGTTTAATAGCTGGTTTATTTAGAGCTCTTAGAAACGTCAATGAAGTTGTAGCTACTATAATGCTTAATTGGATCGCCTTCTGGATAATTGAATACGCTAGAAACTATGGTTTAGGTGATCCAAGGAGACAGGAGAAAACTATTAGTATACCCGTTGAAGGCAGACTCCCCTTATTAGTGGAAAACACTGAGTTGTCCATGGCGTTCGTAATAGCAATAATTGTTGCAGTACTAGTTTATATGTTCATGTGGAGGACGAAAATAGGCTACTATATTAGAGTACTTGGTGCTGGTGTGAAAACAGCTAAATACGCTGGAATAGACCCACGCGTTATTACACTATATGTCTTCATTATCGGTGGGGCTTTATCAGGGCTTGGAGGAGCACTTGAAATCTGTGGTAGACCCCCGACATATGCAATTACAACAGCCGCATCCAATATAGCTGGATTCGGGTTTACAGGTATCTCGGTATCACTCCTGGGGTTAAACCACCCCATATTAATAATACCGGCATCTGTGATCATAGGGGGTCTTCTAGCGGGATCCCGTGGAATGCAGATAGAAGCCGGAGTACCTCTTGAAATGGTTATGGCTGTACAGGGATTAATCATCATAGCTCTATCAGTTCCAGGCTTCACATTTCTCTACAGGAGGTGGAGAGTTAAGAAAGCCCTGAAAGGTGGTGAAAGTGCCTGAGATTGATCTCTTGGCTGGGATATTAATTCAGTCTACGTGGGCAATGATGCCCATACTCCTGGCAGCACTAGGCGAGATCCTCACTGAGAGGAGTGGAGTAGTGAATATTGGTTTAGAGGGTATAATGCTAATCTCTGCATTATTCGCAGTGTTTGTAGCTGATAAAACACTTAATCCATGGCTCGGTGTATTAACAGCTATTGGTGTTGGTGCATTCATTGGATTAATACATGGCTTTATCTCAGTTTACCTCAAGGGAAATCAAATCATCAGTGGACTTGGAATAAATACATTTGCAGCTGGCTTTGTAGCATATAGTATCGAGGTGTTTTGGGGTGTTAGAGGGTACTACACGCCTAGACCAGAGGCTAAAGTACCAAGGCTACCAGTAATAGGGGTTTCTCCACTCTTCCTCGCTACAATAGCCATTACAATTCTATTATTTATAATCCTATTCAAACTCGACATAGGCCTAAAAATAAGAGCTTGTGGAGAAAACCCAGAGGCTGCTGATGTTGTTGGAGTAAAAGTTGAATTAATGCAACTCACATCCACTATTATTGGGGGAGCTTTAACGGGCTTGGCTGGAGCGGTCTTAAGCATAGATTGGCTTGCATCCATAACAAAGCAGCTACCAGCTGGTAGGGGTTTTATAGCGCTCGCACTAGTTAACTTCGCTAATTGGAATCCACTCTATGGACTACTAGGTAGTTTTATATTTGGCTTCCTCTGGACTGCGAGTGAGTACATGAAGAACCTAGAATACTTCACGAGGACTA
>JAJHRV010000091.1 GCA_020833525.1 Thermosphaera sp. | reverse complement strand
GGCTACTCCTTAGAGAGCTAAGTATAAAGGTCACGACAACGGATCCTGGAGACTTCGTTCCAAGGATTGCACACGCACTCGGGCTTTCCGGGGCTGTTGTGAGAACGGCTGTAGAGATCCTTAATAAAGCGAGGGATGCAGGCCTATTTGGAGGCAAAGACCCTGTTGGAATAGCGGCTGCAGCTGTTTACCTCGCCTGCGAGAAGCTGGGTGAAGAAAGGTCTCAAAAAGAGATTGCAAATGTGGCAGGAGTAACTGAAGTGACTGTTAGGAATAGAGTTAGAGAGTTAATGCAGGTTCTAAGTATGGAGGTTGAGGAGTAATTAAAAACCTACTATGTATGCTTTTACTGCTTTCAACTAGCCTATTACAATAATGTTTTCTGGATTTACTCCAAGATCCTCTATTAGTATCTGCCTCACTCTCTGCCTGTGATCGCCTTGAAGCTCGATCCTACCTTCATCCTCTCTATATGTTCCACCAGCTGCGAGCTTTGTTTTAAAGAATCTTGCTAGGTGTTTTAGTAAATCCTTATTGTTTGGAAATCCATTAATGACTGTTACGGGTTTTCCAAATTTTCTATGGTCAAGCTTTATCTTTATCAATGGTTGCTCCACTATTAATTGCTCACATAGCTCCGCCGGTATTTCCTCTCCGCACACTTGCCCAGGCATGATTTTTTACATCACCGAGCACGTATTCAAGTAGATATTTGTAATCAAGACTTAAAAACCTATTTTGAGATTTCTAAGCGGGGGTGTGTGAATTGGTAAAGTACAAGTGTGGGAAATGTGGCTATGTATTTGACTACGAAGAAATGGTTAAAACTTACGGTAGGCAGGTTAGATGCCCAAAGTGCATGTATGAGATAGTCTATAAAGTTGCGAGAACATACAGGATTGTTAGAGCAGTGTAGAGTCTACTGGATCCTCTTTGCATAATATAATCCAGATGCTTCAACACCTATCTTTGCAGCTAATACACTTGTTACATCTCCATGGTCCACTAATGGGTTTACCTCAACAATATCAACCATACGTACACTCTCAGCACTCTCAAATATCCTCCCCAGTAGATCTAGGAATTGGGTAAGAGTAATACCTGGAGGCTCTGGGTTTCCGACTCCTGGGGCTATTGATGGATCAAATACGTCAACATCCACACTTACATACACTCTATTAGCTTGTTCTATTGTTACACCCCCTTTGTACACGTCTAGGATATTGTAGACTTTGACCCCGCTTCTCTCAGCATATTCTAGCTCTCCCTTGCTATATGCCCTAGAGCCTATGTGAACAACGTTAATGTCTTGCTCCTCTAGGACTCTACGTAGGAATGTAGCATGGTTTAATCTAGAGCCCATGTACTCGTCCCTCATGTCGAGGTGTGCATCAAACACTATGAGGGTATCTATTTCGCTAATTGAGGCTCTTACACCTGGGTATGTAATTAAGTGTTCTCCACCAAGCACTATTACTAACTCCCTGTGTTCCCCGAGGAGGTTTTTCGATGCAAGCTCTATTCTTCCAAGTGTGTTTTCCACGTTATTGGGTTGTAAGAGTAGGTCTCCATAGTCTTTAAACCCTACTTCCTCCAGGACAATGTTAGCGGTCAAACTATATAGCTCGATATTACAAGCGGCCTCTCTAATCCTCTGTGGAGCAAACCTTGTTCCAGGACGGTATGTACTTGTATGGTCTAATGGAACTCCTATTATGGCGAAGGGAGATGATGGATTCTCTACGCATCCAAATACCTGTGTTGTAAGCATGGTCTTCCACGCCATGAATACCCCCTCCTTGTTTATAATGCTAAGTAATCAAAATAACCGCTTGACACGTATTAATTAATGTTTTTATGAATACTCAATATAAATCTATAGAGTTAAGACAGGGGCTATGTAATTTGTTTGCGAATTATGCTGCTATAGTTAAGAATCTACGTGGTGTAGTGTTATTTGATCTGGGGGAGGAGGGATCCTGGGATACCGTGAAGTGGCTTGTTAATAGATTTAAATACTGCAACTTGGGTATAACGCCTATTATTCATAGTAGATACAAAGATAAACTCGAGAAATACATGGGTGGAAAGCCGTTTAGACTTCTCACACATCCCCTTCAAGAACTTGAATTATTTACAGGGGAGTTCTCTAATTCCCTGGGGGTGGATCCTGAGCTAGGGGAGTTATTGGCTTTCTCATCGATGTATATATCTCCTGCAATGGTTATCGGTAAGAGATATGAGAATGACTTAAGTAAGCTGAGTGTTGAAAACATAAAGACTTGTAGAGAACTAAGTTTAAATGACTGGAAACTACACATGAGGATTGCCGACTACACAGTACTAGATATGTATGAATACTCAATAAAAACAGCTCTCAGAGCTATCGAGAAATGCTCTAGTAGTGAACTAGGCAAAGTGCTGGATGAAAGACTTGAATTAATTAGGAAAGACGTGAAGAGGTATTGGAGAATAGCGTGTAATGGTGGCGATGGGAGAGTGTTCTTATACTACGTGGATAACTTAAAGCTATATGTAGAGAAGCAGAGTATTCGAAGTCTCCGCGGTAGAAGCAATGTAGCGCCTGCACTAGCAATAATACCCGTTATATCCATTCCAACTAAGATGAAGTAGTATTATAGAGCTATCTCGCCGTGATACATACTCTCCATTATTTATGCATGATTTTGCGGCATTTTTGTTTTTAATTAATTTCTAAATTTCTAGATATAAACAATGTAATTCATGGTGTTTCAAAGGGGTAGGATACTATGGGTGCATCTGGGAGGGGATTATACGATAAGATAGTTGACCTAGCTAAGCGTAGAGGCATATTCTGGGTGTCCTTTGAAATATATGGTGGTGTAGCGGGCTTCTATGATTTTGGGCCTATTGGGGTTTTAATTAAGAGGAATATAATGAATCAATGGTTGAAGTATTTTGTATATTCTAGGGAAAATATAATCGAGGTTGAAACACCCATTGTGAACCCTCGAGTAGTTTTTAGGGCAAGCGGCCACGAGGAGCACTTTACAGACCCCGTTCTAGTGTGTAGTAAGTGTGGTAGAGTTTACAGAGCTGACCACTTGATCAAGGATGCAATAGGCGTGAATGTGGAGGGGTGGTCTCCAGGTGAAATAACAAAGCTAGTTAGAGAAAAGGGATTGAAGTGCCCTGAGTGCGGTGGAGAGTTCGAATCAGCATTCAATGCTTTACTTCTATTTACAACTCAAATTGGTCCATACAAGGGTGAGACTGCTTATCTTAAACCAGAGCATGCACAGGGGATGTTCATTAATTTTCCTCATTTATTCAAGATAATGAGGAGTACTCTTCCACTAGGCATTGCTCAAGTAGGTAGAGTCGCTAGAAACGAGATCTCGCCTAGGCAGGGATTACTGCGGCTAAGGGAATTCAACATTATGGAGGTTGAATTCTTCTTCGACCCTGCCGAGGCTGAGAGGGAGGTTTATGAAGTAATTGGTGAGATTGAGGATGAAAAAGTGAGAGTGGTAACAGCTGAAGAGAGAATTAAAGGAGTTGAAGAACCCATTGAATACACTGTCAAGGAGTTAATTGAGAAGAGAATTGTAAAGACGCCTTGGCTAGCATACTGGATGGGTATTGGAAACAAGTATGTAAAAAGCATGGGTATACCGGGTGATAAAATAAGGTTTCTCGAAAAGCTTACACATGAGAGGGCTCACTACTCTGCTCAAACATTCGATCAGGAGGTGTATACTGAGAGATTTGGCTGGATAGAAGTCGCTGGGTATGCATACAGGACAAGCTACGATGTTGAGAGACACGCGGAGCTTAGTAGTGCGGATTTCACAGTATTTAAGAGATTTAAAGAACCAGTTGTCGTAAAGGAGGAGAAGGCTTATCCAAATCCCGACGAGATCTCAAAGATCATTAGTGGTGATAAGTTAAAGGAATTACTGCGATCGCTATACCAACGTAAACCCGAAGAATTAGCTAGAGAACTCAGAGAAAAAGGATTTGTAGAGTTAGCGGGCATTAAGCTACCCAGTAGTTGCTTCTACTTAAAGACTGAGGAGGTTAAACTACATGGTGAGAAAATATACCCCCACGTTGTTGAGCCTTCTTTTGGGCTTGAGCGGTTGCTATATGTGATCCTCGAATACTCCTACACGGAGAGAGAGGATAAAGTAGTCCTTAGACTCCCGCCATATCTTGCACCCTACCATGTCGCGGTATTTCCACTAATGACTGGTAAGAAGCCTGAACACGTGAAAATGGTTGAAGTTGCCAGATCTATCTATAGAAACCTCGTGGGGAGAGGTTTTAGAGCACTATATGATGAAGAGGGCAGTATTGGTA
>JAJHRV010000023.1 GCA_020833525.1 Thermosphaera sp. | reverse complement strand
CGGAGTACTAGATCCTATATTCAGAGACCCATACATAGAGGACATATCGTGTAATGGACCTAAGAGGCCTGTCTATGTGTGGCATAGGAGATACGAGTCTATACCAACAAACATAGTCTTTGAATCCGAGGAGGAGCTAGACAACTACGTTGTCAAACTTGCACATATGGCTGGAAAGCACATATCAGTGGCATACCCCGTTCTAGACGCCATAATCCCCGGTGGGCATAGATTAGCCGCGACATTTAAGAAAGAGGCTTCAACTTCGGGATCTACATTCACTATTAGAAAATTCACTGAAACACCCCTCACCGTGGTGGACTTACTAAACTTTGGTAATATGTCTCCTCAATTAGCCGCGTACTTCTGGCTTGCAATGGATTATAAACTCACAACGCTAATACTTGGTGTCACGGGTGCTGGTAAAACAACAATGCTAAATGCACTAGCTACATTGCTGAGGCCAACGTATAAAATAGTTACTATTGAGGATACACCAGAGTTGAGGCTACCACACGAGAACTGGGTTCAACTAGTCTCAAGACCGTCCTTTGTTGGTAGTGGTGTCGGTGAAATAAGCTTATTCCACTTGGTTAAATTATCTCTGAGGTATAGACCCGATGTAATAGTTGTTGGAGAGGTGAGGGGTGAGGAGGCATATGTATTATTCCAGGCTGTAGCAACCGGTCATAGTGGCATGACAACTATTCACGCTGAGTACATAGACGCCGCTGTTAAGAGATTAACTAGTCCGCCAATGAATATTCCAGAGTCTTATATACCACTCATTAACCTAGCACTCGTTGTTAAGAGAGTTCAGAAGAGAGATGAGAAGGGGAGGATTAAGCCAGTTAGGAGAGTTACAAATGTCTGGGAGGTGTGGGACTATGGAGACTATAGAGAAGTATTCACCTGGAACCCGCTAGAGGATAGACACGAGGTTAATAGGGATCTACACGAGAGCCTAGTTGTGAAGAAGGTTAAGGAGTTAACGGGGCTTAGTGAAGATGAAATCCTAGCTGAGATGGATAGGAGGAGAATGGTTTTAGAGTGGTTGATGAAGAACAAGATTACAGCTTATAGGGATGTAGCACTGTATATTCACAACTACTACAAAAACCCAGCTTCTATCCTCGAGAAATTGAAGATCAAGGTGTAGTGTTTTGAGTAAGTTAAGGAGTATTCTAAGTGGGTTTAAACGTGGGAGGAGAGAGAGGGAGAAGGAGGTCGAGGAGAGGGTAATGGGAACTATTGCGAGAGTTGAAAAACGCGTGTCTTTGTCAGATGTTTTCATAGCTTTCTCGCTTACTTTTTTTGATAAGCCTGGAAGAGGGCTTGCTAGGGCCTTTGAATTTGACCGCTTGTTTGCCAGAGCTGGCTTGAACATACACCCTGACAAGTATGGATCTATAATTGTGGCTATTACAATACTATCTGCAGTATTTAGTGTCGCCACATTTATCCTTATAAATCTATTCTTTAAACTAAGCCTCATCACCCTCATAATTGGTATTGTTGCTGTCGCTTTGATCCCCATACTGGTTTTCACTAGTGGTTTAATGTACCCATACCTAGTAGCCGCTTCGAGGAGGGTTCAAACAGAGAATGAACTTCCATTCTTTATGGTCTATGTTGCGACAATGGCTAGAGGTGGTTTTAGCCTCGAGAAGGTTATTGAGAGAGTTGCACAGTTGAGGGTGTTTAATGCTATTAGAAAAGAGTCACAGAGGGTTATTACGAGGATGAAGACTCTCGGCGAAGACCCTGTATCTGCACTAGAGCATGTTTCACTAAGTCATCCATACACTAGGTTTAGAGATGTAATACTCGGCTACACAACTACACTTAAGAGTGGTGGAGACGTTGTCCACTACCTAGAGATCAGGACGAGGGAGCTACTGGAGGCCCGCGCAGCCGAGGTGAAGGCTATTATTGGTAGGTTATCAACCTACCTAGAACTATACACTATATTCGGGGTTGTATTGTCTGTTACATTATTCGTATTCTTCTCTGTTCAAGCAGCTATATCGGCTGCCCAAGCGGCTGGTAGACCCGGTGAAATGGGTTTTCAAATCGATGTTACATTCCCAGCGATCTACAACTTCATAGCTCTACCATTAATAGGGTTTAGTGTATTGTTTGCTGTGCACATGAGTCAACCTAGAACTCCGATTAGCTATAGAGAGGTCTACTTTGTACTATTACAGTGGATTCCTGTATCCATGGTAGTGTTTATAGTTGTCTTGATAGCTACTGGTGGTGCTGGGTTAATATATGGTAAACCTGGTTTAAGAGAGTTGAAATCACTACTCTACGCTATTGCGGCATCCATAGCCACAGCCTCACTACCCCCAGCTTTGAAGTATAGGTCTATTGTTAAGAGGCAGAGGGGTCTCGTTAGGTCAATGGCTGACTTCCTAAGGGATCTAAGTGAGTTGAGGAAAACTGGTTTAAGCCCTGAGAAGTGCATTATACTGGTTTCATCGCGGAGCTATAGAAACTTAACACCCGTGGTTCAGAGGGCTTCATCAGCTCTATCGATTGGATTGGAACTAGAGGAGTCTCTTAAGAGGGCTTTGAGGGGTATTAAAGAGTGGTTTGTCGTAGCCTCCTTTAGATTCCTAGTAGACTCCATTATTGTTGGCGGTGGCTCACCAGAGATTATTGAAACCCTCGCTAGGTTTACTCAATCCCTCAGCGAGATTGAGGAGGAGACTCGGAGGAGGATGAGGACTCAGGCAATACTACCATACTTTGGTGCAATAATGCTTGCCTCAATGCCAATAATAATACTATACATGTTGCTCGCACTAGTTAGGCTCTCATTAACAACTGTTACCCCAATGGTTTATGTTCTAGCCGAGGGCAGTATAGTAAACTCCTATATAATGGGAATGGTTGCTGGTAAAGCATCACAGACAACCCTGGCGGCTGGCTTTCTACACGCAACAATACTGACACTAGTATCAGTCGCGACACTAATTGGAACACTAACATTTATTGGTGTGTAGTGTGAATAGATTTTTCGCAGTAATAATACTACTCAGTGTTGCAATAACGATGGCAGTAATTGGAGCAGTGTGGATTAAGACAATAATAGAGTCGATGAGGTGGAAGCCAGAGCTATTGAAAATACTAGATGCAACAATGTACTATAATCAATCAGATAACTCATGGTATGTAAACCTCACTGTGGAAAACAATGGTGAGGGAGTTGCGGAGATATATAAACTAGAGGTACATGGTATAGAGCAAGCATGGTTTAGCCCTCCATTAACAATTAGGCAAGGAGAGCGGAAGACACTAACAGTAAGACTCGAGAAGCAGTACAATTACGGTACAAGATACCTCCTACGCCTATACTTGAAGTCGGGGACTATCTATCCAGTACTAGAACACGTAGTGCTAATATAAAATAAAAGCAGTAAAGAGTAGAGGAGGACTTAGGAAAAAGTACTTTACCTATAGAAAGGTATTACACCAATCAACTCCATCCCAACGGTTACATCGGCGTCATTGAGATAAACACCGTTGCTTCCTCGTTCGTAGCTATATGGGTCTTGAATCGCTACTGCAACCCAGTATTTTCCACTACTTGGTAGTGGTATATATATTGACTGAGATAGCTTAACGAAGTAGTTGTCGCTCGTGAAGTTTACTATTCTAGTCTTGTGGTAGTTGCATATTTCCTGGTATCTATACTCCCTAATCGTGTAGTTTGAACCATACTCATCGATAATCATGATCTTAAAAACCCAGTCAGTCCTCTCATTATCCTCCAATTGCCTTGTATCGGGGTATGAATTGTCGTGGAAGAATAGGTTTATATATAGTAGTAGGCCGGCATATGTTGATCCATTTATAGATCCATCGGGGCTACCAAGTACTCTACCAATTTTATTTAGTTTCAATACAAGTGGGACTGTAGAGTAGTCGTATAAGTTGTCACAACTCCCTCTCGGTGGGCAATAATAGTCATCTGTACCATAGTAGTCTCTCTGCCAGTATCCATTACTCCCATAGATGGCGTCCTCGGTTGTAAATACTAGCTCTGGTATGCTGTTTCCATCTACGTCACCTATGTATAAGTATGGGTAGTAACTCGTCTCGCCAGCGGCAGTAGAGGAGATCCTGTTGAAGAATGATACTTTTGAAGCGTATCCATTAATATATATTCTCAATCCAAGATCCGTTGTGCCATAATACCATACTCCAAGTGCACTTAAGCCAATTCCACTACAATCACTTGGATTTGAGGATATACACGCTATATAATTCCCACTGGTAGAGTTATATATCTTCACTACGCCATTGAAATTCCATATGTGCACCCGGCCACCCATACCAGTAATTGGGTTTGGTCTACCTCCAACATAGTATTTTTGACTCCCATCGTAACCCGGGCTTCCAACCATTATTCTAAACCTCGGTGGTGTTGAAGGGTCTGTACTCACGTCTTCTAGCCATGAAGGGTCGTATCCTATTATAGCTACTCCAAAGGCTATTCCGGGAGTCTCTGTGGATACCGTGGTGTTAGCGACGAAGTCTTGCCCCGGTGGAACCCTCAATACCTTAAGCCCGAGGAGCCCCCTCGTACTTTTATCTCCCGGCCTCGGGTAGCGTATGAGGTCTGGGTCTATGTCGAAGTCTTCTCGTAGGTCTTCTAGTGTTGTGAAGTTGAATGTTATTGGGATCATGAATATTGTATTATACTCTATAGTTGTCTTTCTGAGTGGGGATCTGGGGTATATTGCTACTCCATCAACTGTCACCACGGCTGTGTATTCATATGCTGGTGAGCACTCTATTGCACTCTGCGAGGGAATACTCGTCGAGTTACAGGCTTCTAGCGGGTTTAATGCTACTGTCTCTCCACCGCTCGCCACAGCTATCAACTTGTCTACCAATATGTCGCTTACACCTGCGTTAAAGAGGTATACTCTACTCCCTCTTTTATCGAGTATTAACGAGTATAATTCATGTAGTGCACTATACCCTATACTCCTCTTATACCCCGTTGACTGATACTGGAGAATACTAATTATATTAATGAATAAGTAGCTTAGAATCATGAATACTGCGACTGATACAATGAATACTAGGATCCCACTTGATACTCCTCTAAAACCCCTCCTCAATCTATCACCCACGGGCCGCAATCATTAACCCCACATACTCAATACCTATTATTAAATCAGAGTCATTTATAGTTCCCTCCATGTAGAATGGGTCTTGAATCTCCACAGCGATGTAGTATGTCTTACCAGTATCTGGTATGAATACTAGGAAGTCTTTTACAATCCACGACATAGACACTATCTCGACACTCCTATACCTAACTAGCTCGTAGTAGCTGACTGAGACACTGTATACTAGAGTCGCTGTCTCATTATCGTATAAGCCAATCCTCAATACCACTCTATTATAATTGTCTAGTAAGGGGTCTTGTGAATTATCCCAGTAGAAGAACCTGAGTGTTACAACACCCATTGAGTACTGACTACTATCAATTGGTATATTCCAGAAAACCAGCCTCATAGTTTTATTACTCCCATCTACCACGGGGACACCTCCCCTCCTGTCATTTATAACCGTGGAGTTGCCGTATGTATAGTCCTCGGTGACGAGGACTGTCTCAGTGTTTCCATTGTAGTCTAGATCACCTACGAAGACGAATGGGTCTAGTCCTACAACTGCTTCATCAGTCCCATTTACGTAAACTGCGACTCTATCGGCTACACCACTCAGGACTAGTCTTCCATACACGTACATGTCTGGGTATTGATTTAAATCCCATACTCCATAGTCGTCAATAAACGATGCATTTCCCCTAAACCCCTCTATTTTAATTCTATACCTGAAGTATTCCCTTGTTGACTTACTGAGATTTACATATTTGTATTGGCCCGTGGAGTCTCTGAGGGATATATATGCACCTGGATTGAAGTAGCCTATTACAAGGAGATTCAATGTGTAGTTGGTTCCATTCCAGGAGAAACCAGCGAATAGTATTGATGCATTAGTTGTTAAATTAACCTGTATTGGTGGATTAATAGGTGTATCTAAGGGTTGTAGTGCTATGCTAGTTCTAATTGCACTCTGGTTGATCATCGATGGATTCTCTAGATACTTTAATAAATCGGATGTAGATGTCACTAGTGAGCCGTAGTATACTGGTAGTAAGGGTAGGCCTATGGTTGTCTGCTCTATGAGTAGAGAGTATAGCTGTGGGTCAATGGTGTAGGTCTTCCCAGTTGAGGACACTACTCCAATGGGTATGTAGTCACTAGTACAGTTTATTCTTAGCACCTCTCCCGGTGGTATAGTGCTACCTATGTAACTACATATACTTTTAGATTTAATATTCAATATATACCTCTGGGCTACACCACTAGGACTCGCGAGTACTAGGTAGTCTATGACTGACTCCACTTGACCATTGTTTTTAACTACGAGTGTATAGTTTCCACTAATATCCCTCAGTAAATATAAAACAAGTTTCTCACCGAGTAGACTAGGGTTTAGACTAGGCGCGGGAGTAGTTAATTGCGGTATAACGTATATGAAAGCATATAGTATAGTGAGAGATAGTACTGCAAACGCTAGTATCATTGCAACAGCCTCACTCACCCCCTTGAATCCCCGTTTAAGAGGCACCAATATCACCTCCTCACGGGTATTAATACAAGGGACTCTATGTATAGTGCGAAGTCTAAATCATCCATTGTGGGTTGACTCCTGTTGTACCAGTATGGATCCTGTATCAATAGGAAGACGTAGAATGTCCTATTGCCACTGGATGAGTCTGGTAGTGGGAAGAACACAATACTACTCTGCATTTGAGAAGCTGGAGGGTATGTGTCCTTGTATCTCGTCAACTCCCAGAAGTTGTATGTTCTATAGGTGTATATATAGTAGTAGTACTCCCCATTCTCCTCGACTAACTCCACTAGTCCTAGAATCATAATTGGCTCATTACTAGTAACGCCATCTTGGTCGCTTCTCTCGTTATCTATGAATTGATAGTTTAGTGCGAGGATTACACCCGACAACTCGTCGTTTTTAACTTCGTATCCTGTATAGACGAGTACTAGAGGGCTGAGAGAGTAGTCTCTAAGTGCACCATATCTAGTGTAGTCTGTTACATTATAGTACTCGTTTACCGTTGTTTTATATCCCCATAGTCTATCAATATCTGTGAATAATAAGCCTGTTGCACCCTGATTGGGCTTTGTATTCATGTAGAGTATGTATGGCTCGTAGCCAGTTGCATTTCTACCAGCTGTTGTTTCACGAGCCCTCACGTATATCTCAACTTTCTCCGCGCGGCCATTCAGGAAGATGTCCACTTTGAAGTTGAATGTATAGTATAGGTTTGCAATAGACTCAGGGGGCTTGTAGATGTATTTAGTCCAAAGCCTCATAATGTATGACGTGAATGGAGTGAAACCAATTATTTTCACCCTGACATGTGAGCTTGTAGAGTAATATGGCGTTGAGAATGTGATGTTGTCTGCTGTTATGAGGATATTGTATCTACTTGTGTTTCGTGGATCGTAGCCGATCCATATGTTTCTAATATACTGTCCATCTATTTTTATAGCCTGGTTGTTGATTACTCTATCTAGTTTCCAGACCCATCTATATCCATCTCCCTGTTGCCACCCTCCAGTCATGCTTCTATCTGGATCCACTATAACGTCGAAGTCTCCCCTAAAGAATACCCACGTAATATTTGTCAAGTCGTCGCCTGGACCTACTGGTGATGGAAATACCGTTATTGGTGTAGCTATTGGCGTAGTTGTCTGGTTGCCGGGTCCTGTGGGCTGTGAGAGTAGCTCCTTTAATGAAACTACTCTTACAGGTATTACTGCACCTGTTTGCGACACTACTTGTATTGTCTTAATAGTTGGGTCTGTGCATACCGCTGGGATGTACTGAGAGATATTTAGTGAAGTGGAGCCTCCAGACGGTATTTTACCCGACGCTATGTTTGCACCGCTCACGCTCACAATCTGCGTGTTGTTGCCACATAGTAATTGAATAACTACTCTATCTACACCCACATCTTCACCAGCGTTGTTTACTAATAGTAACCCCATTGTATTTTCATCGTAGGCTCCCCGTATTTCCCCACGGATGATCCTAGCGCCCTGTAATATTAGTACTAGTGGGTTTTCGCTTGGCGGTGTCTGACCTGCTTGTATCATGAAGATAACTAGGGGTATTATAGCTATAGTGAACACTGCGAGGAATATCGCAGCTAGTATTACATTTGACTGAGCCTTGTGCCTAGAACGGGGCATATGTACCCACCACGTATAAAACCCCACTATACTCTACAGCCACGTGTATTCTCACGGGTAGAGTTAAGCCAGATAAGTCTACTCTCACAATAGTGTTGTCGCTGCATACTCCCCGCTTACCAGTCAATATACATACACTTGGTATTCTACAAGCCTGTATACTACTCGCGAGTGGATACCCCTGTGCTCTAGCATAAGACTCGAAATTAGTGACTCCACTCGAGTATAGTGCGTAAACACCCTTTAATCCCCCACTATATACAGTTGAGGCAGTTACGCATTCCTCCTGATCATCGCAGAGTACACCATTTGTATCATTCAATGGGTTATATACTCGTATCCTAGAGCAATTGAGGTATACTCCTCCAGACTCTATTATCACGTAGTAGTTTCCAATTGAGCCATCGAGGCGTTTAAAGAGTAGCCAGAGCGTGGATGTAGAGTTGTCGTATAGAATAGTGTTGACGTAGATATTTCCAGCCTCGTATCTAAATGTATTTACTAAGTCTAATTGAGACCTATAGTTCCCAAGTGTAGCAGCTACATAAGAGAGTATTCCAATACCTATAACAAGGGCTACACCAATAAGTAGAATAGTAGTGGTTAAAGTAGCCTCACCAGAGAAAGCATGTATTGGGAATGAAGACACTTAGTCTCCACCCAATAGTTCAATGCATTCTTCTTCCTTATATACTTTTACTCAGAAACAGTAATGCTATTTATTACGTAGCTAAATATACATTATATATCAAGGGGGACGCGTTGAAGGGGATGTCTGATTTACTAGCTGCGGTGATCTTTATCGGGCTAGCATTAGTAGCGAGCACTGTCTTCATCCTTGTTCTACAGGGGTATTTCGCACCGAGAGCTAAGCAAGTGGATTTAAGTAGAGTGGTCAGTAGTGAAAAATCCAGTATCTCAGTGAGGCTCCTAGATGTCAAGGGCTTCTACGCATTATTCTTGTTTAAGAGGTTTCAAGGACACTATGCATACTTCTTCATATATGATGGAGCCTCTTACGAAGGCTGCAATAGTATAAGCGACCAAGACGTATCTGGCGGTAGAATAGAGTCTAGACCCACATACTCGTTGAACGACATAGTCGTTGTTGGAGATACTGGTCCCTATAGTTTCCCCATATACGCGAGAACACGGAACCTCCCGGATAGCGGTAATGTAGTTATTTGCAAACTTCTTGTTACAGGAAACACTATTATTAGACTTAAGCTACTGAGTCCCATAGCTGACCACGTATACGCTAGTGTAAATGCTAGTGGAGGCTCGTGGAGTCTCTACGGTGTATTAAGAATAACCCTAAGTAGCTTAAGCAATGTATATATTAATGAGACAAGATTCGATTTCCCACCCGGCACAGTTATAGAGCTTAAGTTGAATACGTCAACGGGGATTATTAAAATGAGGAGTAACTTCGTAGAGCTCATTGATATACCAAGTGTTGATAGTATCTCGATAAACTACACAGTCCTCCAGGGATCTAACCACAGAGTGTACATTGAAAACGCCTCGATATCCTCATACTACTCAACACTATCCACAGATATACTACTAGGACAGGGTGGATATGCGAGCATTGGCTATGACAATAAATGGTATGAGGTTCCCGGCAATACATTCACTAGACTCACTGGTCTAGAGCCAACTCCTAGTAGCCCACTAAATATAAGGCTCGGAGATACACTGAATATAACAGGCTTCATAAACGCTATATTCATGGGAAGACCTGGAGAAGTGCGTGTAGATGTATTTATAGTAACAATAGTAGGTGATAGACCTATACTCGTTGACGAATACACTTATACTTTAACAATTACATAGAGTGCCCGCAAGCAGTTGGCACTTATTTAGCAGTCTACTGAAAAAGCTTAATAAATTCATGGTTTATTAGTATCTTCTACGCTATAAACTGGGAGATGAAATGGCTAATAGAGAGGTATACTTGGTTTTAAACTCCCCTGTTTATACGGTGGGTGATGTCGCTGAAGTATATATTGTATCAAGTAATACCATTGAGGAGAAAATAGATGTTGATTTGAGGGATTACAAGGGTGTACTGTCTAAGGCCACGTTGAGTATTCCACGTGGAACAAGCGTCGTGTATACCCTGGAATTCCAGACTCCCAGGATCCCTGGTAGATACGAGTTGATACTATATAGTGACTCGATTGTCTTGGATAGAGTGAAGTATATTGTTATAGGGGACAACGAGGACACTGTGGAGCGCTATATTGCCTTTACTTGGCATCATCACCAAGCCCCGGGATACTTGCCTAGTGGGAGGTATCGCTATACATGGGCTTTTAAACACGTGTTTGAAGATGAGGTTTCACCATATGGTGGAGGGGTTTACCAATACCACTCAAGTATACTAGAGAAGTACCCTGACTACAAGTGCATTTATAACCTTAGTCCAAGCCTCTTAGCACAGTGGAGTCAACTCATTAACGAGGGAGTAGTCCTAGAGAATGGCTCTAGTATATCATCGAGCTCGAGTGAGGCGAAGTTAGTTAAAAATACTCTCGACTTATATAGGAGGAGTGCTGTGAGAGGCCAAGTAGATGTCTTAACGAGTATATATGCCCACACAATAGCTGGATACCTAGTGGACTACCTTGAAGCCATGGATATCGTCGAGGAGGAGGTTGAGTATGGGTTGGAAATAACTAGGAGTGTTATGGGTGTGGAGCCCAGGGGGGTTTGGACACCTGAAATGGCTTTCTCCATGAAGCTCGTTGATCTATATAGTGATCTTGGATTAGAGTACACAGTACTCGATGAAAAATGCCACTTATCAAAGTCCAGTGGTGATAGAGCGACACATTTAGAGCTATACGTAGTTAGAGGGAGTAGTGGGGATTTAGTAGTATTCTTTAGAGATACAGAGTTGAGCAATATACTCAGCTTTAAAAACAACTTCAAGAGCACTGCAAACGCGTGGAGGTCTGCATACGAGTACGCTTACTTAATAGTGGAGAAGATTAGGCATGGCGGGGTCTTAACAATAGCTCTTGATGGGGAAAACTGGATTATTTTCTCCAAGAATCCATCTCTAACTGCGTACTACTATGAGAAGCTAGTAGGATACCTCGTTGGAATACAGGGGAAAAACTATGCAAAAACCACGACTTTGAGGGATGTAATAGAGAAGTATAATCCACGTAGAGTCCTCACACATATCCCCACAACTACGTGGCTATGTGGATTTACAAAGTGGTGTGGAGAAGTAGATAAACAAACACTATACTGGGATAAAGCTAGGAGGGTTTACTCGGAGGTAAAAAGCTATGAGGAGAAGTATGGTAAAAACAAATACTCTAAGAGAGCTAGGTGGGCACTATGGCACGCACTAGACAGCGACTACTGGTGGGCTGAATTCTGGAACCCAGATTACATAGATGCGTGGTTGAATGAAGCAATTAAAGTACTTGAAGAGTCCAAAGCATTTGCTTGAGCTAGATATTGAATCATGTGCATAGGAGCATTGCACCATTGAGCCCCACTGTATGGTTATCCAATGTTTTTAAACCAATACTCACAGATTTGTGATTAGGGGTGTTAGAGAATTTTATGACGCGTCTCGCGTATAAATTAAGCTTCGTAAACTTCGGTGACATATGCTCTTCTTGCCTACAAAACTGCTGCAAGCGATTCTACTCAATTCTACTACCAGATGAAGAAGAGGAATTCAACAACGTATCCTTCCCCATTAAAACAGAGAGAGGAGATATTAAGTGTATAGGTGCTTATAACGGGAGGCAATGCCCATTTCTAGATGAGAATGGTCGTTGCAGAATATACGAGAATAGACCACTAGACTGTAGACTCTGGCCTGTAATGATCTACATAGACTTCAAAACACGTGAAAGAATCATATACTTAGACTTAGAGTGCCCCGCTGTGGGAAGTGGGAGAATACCCGTCAGTGTTGTTAAGAGAATAGTAGAGGCTTTAAAGAACCTTGAATTAAACGATGAATGGCTAGAAAAATACACTCTGGCACCATGGCCCAATAACCTAGTAGAGATAAGTAGGTTCAAGAAGTAGTGGCTAGAATCGCCGCGAGCTTTATGCCTCCATGATCAACCTCTATTAATCCAACTATCATGATGTTTTGAAAAGCATATTACACACTAATCTAGATACTATAATCGGGGTTTTAAGTGGAGATAAAGTGCCCACACTGTGGTTTCGAGGGTGATTCATCGGAGTTCATGTATTTATACGAGGCTACACTGTACTTAGTGGACTCTATGGTTGAGCGTGAGGAGAGGGTTAGACCGGTACTCGTTATATGCCCTAAGTGTAAACAAGGCTTCTTCCTTGAGAATCCATATGAGAGATTCTATCAAGCAAGTGGCTTGAGCTCTAATAGTGGAAGTAAGTAAATCACTGCAAACCACGGGTTTTCGTGTACATGGAAAACTATTGCTCCAACGCCACCTCTCATTGGCTTAAAAAATTATCCATGCAGTTTACATTTAGTATTCTACGTGGATTTAGAGCAAAGTACTATATGATCTCCACTCATTTCGCTGGTAGAAGACTCAAATTTATTACTCCAGTTGATTATATTCAGAGTGCATTGAGGAATCTCGAACACGTATTAGTAGACTGCGACTACTATAGGCTTTCATGGATAACACCAAGTAAGGGGAACACAGTACTCGACGCTGGTGCATTCCTCGGCTTCTACACTGTTTCATCATCGGTACTTGTAGGGAGTGATGGATTTGTCTACTCCATAGAGCCTAACAAACTAGTAATTCCACTCCTACACTCCAATATTTCACTGAATAATGCTTTAAATACTAGGATAATCCCTGTAGCAATATGCTCTGAGAGGGGTTATCGTAGGTTATTTATTGGAGAGTACCCAGCTGTCTCATCTCTCACACCAGATCACGTGGATTTCCACGGTGGGATAACTGGATACATAGACGTGAAGTGTATTAGACTAAACGATCTACTAAAGTACATTGGCTTTGTAGATATATTAAAGCTGGATGTTGAGGGAGTTGAAGACGCTGTATTGAGAGAAGCTTTTAATGAGCTATCTAGAGTTGGGTTCATTATTGTAGAGGTTCACACGGATGTTGTTGAGCCCCTTGATGTTGAAGAAGTGCTTAGTAAAGCTGGGTTCAGGGATTTAGTACTCTATGCTTCGAGTGAAATGCCTAGTCAAGTATTGATTTATGCGAGGAGAGGGAAATAAAAAATAGAGTGTAGAAAAAATAGTTGTTCTCTAACGTCTCATTCCTGGAAATAGTGGTATTTGTCCATATATTGATAATCTCTCCTCTATTGCCCTTATTACAGCTCTAGCTAGGTCTATGCCTCTATACCCCACACTATAGTATTGCTCTACGATGTCGTCAATATCCTGGTCCCCTATATTCACGCGTGGAAATCTCTTTTTAATTTCTCCTACTCTGTTTTTAATCGCATTCTTCAATTGCTCCTTCTCCCTCTCCCAGACTTGCTTTTTGATTCTCTCAGTCTCATTCTTCACGTGCCCCACGATATCCTTTATCGTCTTATACTCTCCAGCTTCAAGCTT
>JAJHRV010000090.1 GCA_020833525.1 Thermosphaera sp. | reverse complement strand
CTAAGAAGAGAGCTAGGAGACGACGTAAACATCTACATTCCACAAAACGGAGAGAGCATCGAGTTAAAGCAATAAACAATTAACCAAGACAAGATATTCTTTAAAACCCCAAATCCCTAAATAACTATTAGAGCCGGGGTAGCTTAGCCTGGAAGAGCGCCGGGCTGTTAACCAAAACTGGGGTTCAGCCTGGCAGAAACCCGGTGGTCCGGGGTTCGAATCCCCGCCCCGGCGTTCAACAAATCCTGAGATGATCCAGGGGAGTAAAGGGAGTAAAAATATCGTTGTCTCCTAGTGGTTTTACTCCTATAATGAGATAAAGTCTTCGGGTTTTGGAGGCTCTGGCCTTAGTCCTTTACGTTGTCTTATCTTACTAATGAGGTCTAGTAGCATTGAGTCTGGAACTGGAGACCATCTACTAAAGTCTTGTCCCCAGATTGCTTTTCCAGCTGTGGCGTTTCTCAGCATGTCCGCCATGTCAAACGACTCGGATACTGGTACCTCTGCAATGATTCTAGCTAGGTTCTCGGATTGCTGTATGTCAATTACTTTTCCACGCTTCTTCGTGATGATCACCGATATGTTTCCAATGTACTCCATAGGGGTCTTAATGTCGAATTTGAGGATGGGTTCAAGTAGTGTCGGATTAGACGTTAATATCCCCGCGAAAATAGCGTTTCTAACCGCTGGATATATCTGCGCTGGACCCCTGTGTGCTGGGTCTTCGTGTATAACTGCATCGTGGAGTAATACAAGTAGTCCTCTAACTGGCTCATGCGCGAGTGGACCCTCTCTCATCGCGAGCCTAAAAGCCTGGATCACAGTGTCCTTTACCTCCTTCAAGTACTGTACACCAGCCGTCATGTCTACGAATAGATTAATGTTCTCATCGATCGCAATAATCCTCCTAGCTATGTCTGTATCCCAGCCAGCGTGTTCTCTGAGGATTTTTGCTCTCTCACGTGAATCCATGTCCTCTACAACAAGGCCTTCTTGTATCAACTTAATTGTAGCCTCATCTAGCGGTCTCACGCTAATGTAGAATCTATTGTGTTTATTGGGTGATTTACCCTCGAATACCTTGCTTTCATTCCTAATGGTCTCCCTATAGACTATTACCGGTGGAGAGGCCAATACATCTATTCCATAGAGGTCTCTGAGGAGAGTCAACGCGATCTCAATGTGGAGTGTTCCAACACCACTCAGTAAGTACTCGCCAGTCTCCTCGTTAATCTTCACTACAAGGCTTGGATCCTCCAAGTGGAGTTTATAGAGAGAGTCAATCATCTTCGTCAATTGCTGGGGGTTCTTTGGTTCGAGGGCAACTGTAACAACGGACTCCGTGATCATCCTCATTCTCTCGAATGGGATCATTAAATCCCTCAAACTTAGATGAGTTATAGTCTCTCCAGACCTGGCTTTATCTAGTCCAAGGGCTGCGGCGATATTGCCTGCCGGTATTTCATCAGCTAGCTCTCTATATGGACCCATATAGAGGCTAACCTGTAGAATCCTCTGATTAGCCTTAGCGTTAACTAGGTATACTTCATCACCGGGCCTTAGAGTACCCGAGAACACTCTACCTGTTGCAACTAACCCAGCGTGTGGATCTACTTTTACATCTGTAACCATCATTACTAGTGAGCCGTTTGGATCGCAATCCATCATGTACTTAGCGATCTCGCTGTTTACATTACCATGCCATATCTTTGGAATTCTATACTTCTGTGCTTCTTTAGGGTTTGGAATAAACTTTACAACCATGTCTAATACTGCTTCGTGGAGGGGTGCAGTCTTTTGGAGTTCTGCAACGGCTTCTCTCCCCCTATTGTAAATATCTATGATGTCGCTGAACTTTATTCCCTTCTGCATAGCTAGTGGTAGTGTTAAACCCCACCTGTCTCTAGCCGATCCAAATGCAACCTGGCCTTTAGAGGGGTCGAGTAGCCATGCTCTCTGGAATTCTTTATCCGCATAGTTAGCTATCAGTGTATTTATATCCTTTATTATCTGTACTAACCTCTGCTGGATCTCGTTTGGGGACAGCTTCAACTCCTTGATCAACCTATCGATCTTATTAATAAACAACACTGGTCTAACCCTCTCCTCGAGTGCAACTCTCAAGTACATCTCTGTCTGCGTCATTACGCCTTCAACAGCGTCTACAACCACTATAGCACCATCAATTGCCCTCAAAGCCCTCAAAGTCCTCGACTGGAAGTCTACGTGTCCAGGGGTGTCAATTAGGTTAATGACGAATGGCTTACCCTTGTGCTCGTGGTAAAGGCTTACGTTTGCAGCTTTCACAGTCATTTGGCGCTTTTGCTCTATGTCGAGGTAGTCTAGTGCAAGTACCTGACCAGCGAGTTTCTCAGATAGTAATCCAGCAGCACTTAGCAGGGAGTCTGACAGTGTGGTTTTTCCATGGTCTACATGGGCTGTTATACCGATATTTCTCACTTGTTCAATATTCCTCATTATCTTCAATACTTCAATCGTCTGCTTATACTTAACCATATACCTACACCCGTTCTAAGCATCTCAACCCAGTGTTATAGGAAAAATGGTAATTTATACCTTAATAGACCAATCCCCATAGTGTGGACTATGTTGACTCCACGTGGTATCCATGTATAGATTTAGACTTATATGCTTCAAGCCAATCAATTAGTTTTCTCCTCGCATAGCTTACTGCATCTCTAGCCTCTTCTCTAAACTCCTCGAGGCGCCCCCTAATTGAAACCTCCAATGCAACGTCTACGCCTTCTCTCTCCTTGTTAATAGAGATGGATACACTGTAGTCTGTTCTTGGTGGTAGTAACCGCTTTAAATACTCACTCGTCTCCTTCTCTAGATACAGTACAAGCTCTTCTAACACGTCCTCCGGCAGGCTTCTAAGGATCTCTAGGTACTCTCTATCTCTACTCTTATCACTCAGTATACCCCACCCTTAGAGAATAAAAGACTCAGCCCTACTGTCTCGGGGTTGTTAAACCATACTTTGACAGTGCTTCGCGTAGTTTATTCTCAGTCTCGTTGATTTGCTTATTGAGGAACTCTAATTGCTTCCTGTACTTATCCCTCTTTATGATAAGTAGCTCCTTCCTCTCCTCGAGTTCTCTAGTAATCTCCGCTTTTGTCTTCCTAACTAGTATGTGTCCAATAGCTTTATATAACTCTGCATCATCGCTGAGTCCCTTAATACTATCCATGACGTTGTCTATTTCACCTAGCTCTGCTTCGACTACTCGTAGTTCTGTCTCTATTCTTGCGTAGTGGTCTCTAAGTGTCTGATACTGTATTAGTAGTTGTTGCACCTCCGGGGGAAGAGTTTTCTCGCTCATTTCTAACCACACTCACAATCTCCAATAACATGGTTAAAACACCTATAAAGCTATTGTTTAAAGCCATTAACTTCGAGATGCTTGAGCACTCAAACCTAGCCACGAGCAGGCCACTAACTTCCTTAATATCCCCTCTACACTCCCCTGGAAGATTATTTAAATCTGGTGTGAGTGAGGAAACTATTGATTCTAAGAGATCTCTCCCCGGTACTTCTATCCTATACTCTACGGCGAAGTACCTAGTCTTGAAGCCTGATCACCCTTTCAACCAATACTAAGGGCCCGACTGGTTTACCATATATATTGAGGGCTTGGATGGAGATGTACTTGTTTTCTCCCAGTAGAATCCTTAGATCACCCTTCTCGGAGACCATGTCTCCAAGGATCTTCAATAGTAAGTCAGCGATATAGAAGCAATCGTCTGAAAAACACTTTGAGTAGTCTATAGATATACTGCTTACACCATATGCTTTAGATGATTCCGGGTTTTCACGAGATAGCTTAACACCCTTAATCAGTAGAATCGCTAATCGCTTAGAGACAACGCGGTAATGCCCCATTCCCTCAACTCCATAGATTATCAATCCACGTGGATTCCCACTCTTCTCAGTAACTAGAAGTATGTATTTTGCACCGAGTTTAGTTGTCTCAACGGCTAGCTCTACGAGTGATTTATGCCCCCTATTAATTCTCACCGACGATGGGAGAATAGAGGAGAGGTCTTTTACAAATGAACGTGTACGAGGAGAGGGTCTACGAGAAGTCGTTATAACTATCAAAAACCTACTCCCTAACAATTACACTTGGATAGTACTTTGATAGCTCGGTTCTCGGTAGGTATGCGCCTCCAGCCCACTTAGCACCGCACTTTTTACATGTCCATATCCCGGTGCTGAGTCTCACAACTCTACCGCTGTGTCCGCAGAATGGGCATGTGTGTGGTGCATACCTCTTTGTCGAAACATCTCTCACTTTCTTACGTAGTGTTGCTCCATACCTAGCTCCATACCTGCCAGCAATA
>JAJHRV010000089.1 GCA_020833525.1 Thermosphaera sp. | reverse complement strand
CTCTTTTTGTGCGTTTGTGTTTCTATGGCTGCCTCGATCTTCTCTTTTTATGAGGGATTTTTGTCTAATGTTCTCTACGCGTGATTTGTGGGGTATTGGGGGTTTACGTGTATTTTCCATATAGAATGTGTGTTTCATCTCGGCGGAGTTTAATTATGGAGTCTTAGAAATTAGTGTATTTGAGTGGGGTATGATTGTCTCTTTTCGCTTTTTCTGAGTTTTCCCATCGGCTCCCACTTGAATCTCCACAATCCATCTGCAAAGTCCTCTACTGCTATTTCTAGTTTTCCAGCGAGTATGTCGCTTATTAGTGGTTCATCTATGTGGGTTGATAATACTAAGTCTACGTTGACTCCTCTAGACTCTGCATCACTAGCAATAGCCTTCACTAGTGCAGCTGACTCAACCACCCAGACTCTCACGGGTCCACCAGCAGTCTCGAATACCACTTCCCTGGCGTCCATTGGCGGAGGCCACAACCCTAGAATCCTGGCAAGGCCTACTGGAATCATTAATTGTGGGGTGTCAGCCTCATAACCACTATTAACCAAAGCCACTACTTCAAGAACCCTGCCCTCCCTCTCCAATCTCAATCTTACTCTTACAGCCATGTATAAAACCCCTTATCCATCCAACTCTACGTCTAATAGCTCTAATGTAACCAACACGCGTCAAGTAAAAACCCCATAATCTATAATATCAAATCTCCTAATAACAATGAACCATGGAGTCGCGATCACCCACACTACTCTAATTGAGTCAAATAGAGATCTAGGTAGGACTAGTAGTGTGGACAATACCTCCTATACCAGCAACTACCACACTTCTTTGGATTTGGGCTTGTAGAGGGTGGTTTATCACTATTTAGTGATTTCTCAATTAAATCCAAGATCCTCTCAACGTCTACAGCTAAGTCCTCACTAATATCAATAATGTTATCCCTATTCCCAACAACTAGCTTAATCTTCCTAATCCCTGGTATAACGCTCCTAGCTATCAAGTATGTTGAGACTGCTTGCTCAATATACCTCGAGTAGTTGTGGCTTCTATAAGCCTTCCTCTCTACAATTACCCTTCCTCCCTTATCCTCAACGATCTCGTCGATTATGGCTGAGCCACGGGATCCACGTACATATACTTGCCCTCTCCCACTGGGTGGATGAGTGTTTTCAACAGCGATCTTCATACTATCTGTCAATGGCTCATATATGTTTAATTTAACCTGGATCCACGGTATGACTGGGCAGTAGGAGTATTGCTTAACTATTGTTGGATTAATTCTCTCAAGTATCTTTGGGTTATACACTACTCAATCACCAATAGCTTTCTCTCAGTAGTGATCTCCGCTGAGGGTTTACCATAGACTCTAACGTGTTGAACACTGTATTCTAGTAGAGGGATTAAGTGTATCACGTCTTCACCTGAATTAATGTATCTTGGTAGAGACCTCTCAACATCCCTCAGTGTAGCTGGAATAGGTTTCCCAACAAATGCGCTTCTCTGTATTCTGCTAAACCCCTTAGACTTCAAATAGTTTGCTAGCTTAAACCTCGTTTCATTATCCGATATATCATATATTATGAGGATGAACAATTTCACCACCTATACGTAAACGCCTCGAATACTCCGTCTCCACGTAGATACGATGCGAGTGAGTAGGAGGCTTTCTTAAAGACCTGCCTCAACGTGATCGGGGTCTCGTCAATGTACGAGGCCTTTGCCTCATCGAGGAATTTATTTAGTGCCTCAATAACTCTCCTCCTGGATTCATAGTCTAGTAGCCCACTGTTAACCACGGGCCTAAACCCCCTCCTGAGGAGGTGTAGTACCACTAGGTCTGCTGAGAATCTAAACATTTCTATGAAGTCGTAGACTAGAACTGGTTTACCCGATCTATCGACGTGTATAAAACCCGCGTATGGGTCTAGACCAGACAATACTATTGCCTTCCAGCACTCACTGTACAGTATTCCATATGAGTAGTTGAGCAAAGTGTTCACGGGGTCCCCTGAATCCTGGATCCTACCTGGGAAACCGAGCTCACGTGGTGTGAGTAGTGCGTAATTTGGCCAGTAGATCCTCGAGGCCTCTGCCTCAATACTCCTCAATTTACTCCTTGTCTCTTCAAGTGGTGCCTCAATACTCCTAGCTCTCGTGGCGAGATCCATGAGCTTACCTATTGAGTCACGTAGCTCCTCTATCTTGGTGTTGTAGTAGAATTTTTTCAAAACCATTGCCTGGTTGTAGATCTTTCCATAGATAAACTCCCTCATTACGTGTATTGCTCTAGATGTAGCGATAGTCGCGTACTGAGCTCTCCTAGTTTCAACTGTTTTATTTATAAATGGGGGATATACCCTCCCAACCGGTAGACCCCTTGAATCTAGGAAAACGACGTCGACTCCGTACTCAATTAATCTACGGATTAGTTTACTCGACAGCCATATGCCGCTTGTTGCAAGCACTAATTGTTCTACATCTGCTACTGGTACTTCCTGTTTACCATTCTTTGACTCAGCGATGATTAATCCATTTCTAAACCTCAATCTAACTCCATAGCCAGATACCACTAGACTCTTCACGGGTGACACACCTTTAGATATGGGCATCCACTATAGCACTGTGAGTCTACTGGTGGCTCCCTATTCTCGATCAGCATATCAATGATCTCATCTCTCTCCTCAATAAACCACCTTCTCACATGGCTGTTTACGTATATTGGCTTATACGATGTCTTAAACCTCCCATTTGAATCGTTAATGTATATGATTAGTCCATAGTCATATGGGACTTCGAACTCGGACTCCAGTGCGAGTGCATAGCCTGCTAGCGACAGCTTATGGAATTCCCTTGGAGCACCATACTTGAAGTCAACAATGACACCACCTTCTAAGACAACATCTACGGATAGGTTTTGCGATAATCCAAGGTTTCCACCGTCAACTCTAAACTCGCTAATTAAGACCGGCTGAGACCTATTACTCTTCACTGCATCCTCATATGCTAACTCCCCGAGTATTGTGAGTAGTGTTTGCTTGTATATAGACTCAACTAGCTTCGCGTACTCTACTTGCTCACTACTCAGTAGTCTCCTCCACTTATCCTTCAGGAATTCATATATACTCCACGGAGTCCAATCATGAACTATGAGTCTCGAGGCCTCGCTGATCGCTAGTGAGATTGCCTCATGTATTAAGCGCCCCTTCGACAGTGGCTCTGATGGACCTGGCTTTGCCCCAACTTTCCTCCTCAACCATACGTCTCTCCTAGTCTCACAGTACTTGGAGGCTACCTCGGATACGCCTAGCTCTAGGTATGCTCTTGGTCTCAGCGGTGGTTTATCCCAGTTCCATCCTCGTAGCTCTTCGTCTACTGGGTCGCTTCTAGACCATGTGTAGAGTCTCCTTATAGTTCTAAGCATTAGTCTTCTATTTATCATTCTACACCACCACGTTGTCTACTCTGGATTAGTCCCTGTTATTTCACGGGGTTTACCGGCTTTGGTAATACCCTTGATCCCCAGGGAATTTTGTATAAAGAAGCTGACCGGTGTCATATACGTGGTTAACCGTAGAGAGCAATAGCTAGTTCTGTTGCTTGGACTCTATCTCTACCAATTCTCTTGACTAAACCCATGTTTTTTAGTCTTGTGAGTATATTTCTAGCGGTTTTCTCCTTGACTCTTATTGACTGGGTTATATCCTTCACGCTTAAACCCGGGTTTGAGATAACTAGCTTTAATATATCCTCCTCTTTCCCACGTGGAGACTTGTAGATGTTTAAATAGAGAGTACTTGGTATGAATATTGGCTCAACTCCCTCTGCCTCGGGCTCGTAGTATACGTTAAAGATCCTCCTAGAGGCCAGTAGAGCGACCTCAATAATGTGCGTTAAAATCCTCAACCCCGCGCCACTACATAGGTATATATCAGCATCGTGGATACTACTTACCAATTGCCTAATAGACTTGACGGAGCCGTAGAAATCCCTACAATTCAACTCAATTAAACTAGGCTCTGGAAACCCCTGCCTAAGACACATAGCTCTAAGAGACTCATAAGCCCTCTTCACAGCACCAACCAACGGACCACACGTCACAACATAGACAAAATCCCCACCACGTACACGAAGATTCAACATAGCTCGAAGCAAAATATCCTCGTGAAAACCCAAAGGCATAAAGAAAACACGCACGAAGACCACCAATAATATAGAAATAACCACGAAGGGATAAAAACACGATCTTCCCGGAAAACCCGGGTAGATCAAGGAATCCATAGAACCACCTCGAATAGAAGAGAACAGTATAAAACCACCAACACGTAAACAAAATAAGAAAATACAGCACAGAGTCCAGAAAGATCATCCCTGAAAACCAGGGATTCCTCATGATCGCCTCCCATGATCTCTTTTGATCAGACCCCCA
>JAJHRV010000088.1 GCA_020833525.1 Thermosphaera sp. | reverse complement strand
GTGGGGAAACCCCCGCATCTTGGAGTATTTTAGGTATATGTTTATTGATGCTAGTTTCTGCCTATCTAGCTCGAAGCCGCATTTAGGGCACTTGTATACCCTGCCCACTCGGGTCTTCGCCACACACCCGCATCGTGGGCAGGTGCGAGAAGTGTTCTTCGGGGAAACCTTTACTGTAAAAGCTTTCTCGGAGATCTTCTTTTGAATATTTATCCACGGTGTTCTAGCATTCCTCTTCCTCCTATTCCTCGAAGTCTTCATTTTACAACTGAAAGCCTCGCCTTTTAAGGCGGGGATGAGAGGAAAAGCTTATAAACTCTCTTATTTTAATTGTTCTATGGTGATGAGTTTATTGGTGGTTTCGGTTGCCCCTAAGCCCATGTGGGATGCGGGGAGTGCAACCATTAAACAAGTTGAGATGGGGGGATCTCTGACCACCCCGACTGCCCCGCAGAGGACAGATGTAGCCCCGAATAGATGCGGGGAACCAGTGAACCCCCTAAAGGGAACCCTCGCCCTTTAGGGCGGGGAGGAGGTCAGACACCAAGTCCTCCTTTTCTACGTCTTCGAAGACGTGGATGGTGTTTGGAAGTAGCCTGGTTAACCCGCTTGCTAGCTTGTTTACGAAATCCCTCTCCCTATTACGCTCTCTAGCAACATACTTCTCGTAGATGCCCTTCAAGCCCTTGCTCTGTGCTATCCTCTTCTTCCTCTCATACGTGATCTTCATGCTCTGCAAGGGCTTCAAGTCGACCCTGATAAAGCCCTTTCTCGGTGAGAACCCGTCGAGCGATAGCTCATTGGAGTCCCAGGCAACAACGTCCCTCACCTCTATAGTCCTCGTGGATTTGAACGGTATTAGTATCCTGTTATCTTTTAAAACAACTTCTCCAATCCTCCAGCCCTTAACCCTCTTGGTGAACCACCTACTACTCCAGGAAACCTCTATATACTCTCCTGGCTTAAGCGTGATCCTGATTTTCTTCTCTTCATAATTCACCTTCATCAGAGTTATCTTGCATCTGGCAAACCTCCTCCTAACTCTAGGCTTAACCTTCCTAGCTCTTCCCTTAAGATACCTCTTCCTCCAAGCCTTCATAATGGAGTACGCCGTCCTAATGACAGCGTCAACCCAGTGTTTAGCGTATGGGCAGTCTAATAGGAGCTCATCACGCAACTTCTTCTTGAAAGACTTGTCTTTTGGTAGCTCTGGAACTTTAAGCTTGTAGGATATGATTACTACTTGCTTCCTCTTCCTCCTCTCTATTCTAGGGAATCTATACCTCCACTCAATGTTCTCCCAGATTATGTCTATTGCTCTCTGTAGAGTCCTTAAATACCATGTTATTAACTCGCTAACTCTTGAATCACTCACTTGTATAGAGTACATTCTGACTTGTTTAAGGGTCTTCAATGAGCTTCCTTGCACCTTCAACCACCTTCTCGTACTTGTGGCTCCTCATACCGTAGAGTTTTCCCGCGAAGTGGGATACTATCGTGATGAGGTCTTCCACGAGCTCCTCTCTTGGATCCTTGTCCTCGTGGTTTAAGACAACTATCTCCACCCCGAAGGCTCTCAGTAGCTCCTCGATTGTCTTGAAGCCAAACCTCGTTAGTCTATCTGGATATGCTATGACGATCTTTGATATCTTCCTCTCGGTAGCGAGCTTTAGTATCTTCTTGAATCCCTTTCTATCCTCGTTTAATCCGCTTCCAATATCTGTCACTACCTCATATTCCACTATATTGTTGCTTCTAGCCCACTCCTCTAGTGCTCTAACCTGCCTCTCCAAGTCATCTCTTTGACTACTGGATGACACTCTAGCGTAGAGCACCACCCTCTTCTGCTTGACTACGCCAATCAACCTCTCGACATCTTCCTCTCTAAACCTCCACTTACCACCAGGAGTCAGCACGGGCTTTATGTAGCCCCTCTTAACATAATCCCTCAAAGTAGTATAGCTAATACCAAGCCTCTCACAAACCTCCTTCGGTCTTAACACCTTCACTCCCAAATAAAAGAGTTAACATCAACCCCTATAAACCTTTATGAAAAGAAAAGCAGTCTCACAATGTCGTTGAGTATTGAAAGTAACTAGCCAACAGCGTGTTTTGCGACTAAGTCGAGGATGTAGTCTACTTGCTTCTTAATCGAGGTTGGTATTGGGGCATCTATATTCATAAACCCCCTCACGAGGACTGCTTTCGCCTCCTCCTCGGTGAAACCCCTACTCATTAAGTAGTCTAGTTCTCGATCAGCTATTAACCCAATAGCTGCCTCATGACTTAGTATAGCACCCTGCTTCCTCGAGGTAATTATAGGTATAGATGATATTGCAGCACTAGGTGATAGTAGTAATCCAAGACACTCGATATGCCCCCTCGTATCAGACTCTAAAGCCTCTAGCTCTGCACGTGTATATACAAGTGACTCGTCTCTAGCAACTACGCGTGATATGCTCTCAGCCGAGGAACCAGGCCCCTCGAGAACCGCCTTTGAACCAATATCATAAACACCCCTACCACTAGAGGCTATAATAGATGCTAAGTAAGCTCTTGCATTCCTCCCTAGGTAGACCACTGGATAAGTCTGTATAGAGGCTACTGGACTATACGTCACGTAGTAGCTAACATACTCACCCCCCTCTTCAACGCTTACAACAGTTCTAGGCCTAACATGCAGTCCCTCAGCCCATGCATGTAGCATTGTAAAAGTCAATCTAGCATTTCTCGCAACATAGAATTCTGAGATGCCAATGTGGACTCCATCTTTAACACCGTGGGGTATAGCACAGCCAGTAACTAAGTGTGCTTCAGCGCCTTCATCAACGTAGACAATGTTGTGTGTGAATTGAATAGTGTTGTTTGTCGTAATAGCTAGACAAGTATATATGGGTATTGGAACTCTAATACCCGGCGGCACGTATATAAAGTAACCCAACTCACCGCCATATAGGTAGGCGTACGCAGTGTACTTATCGCTCGCGGGGTCTAAGAGTTTCCAAGCTAGGCTCCTAGCATGAGGCTTCCTAGTAAGAGCCTCCCTCGTTGGGAGAACTAAGACACTATATTTTTCAAGAGCCTTTGCCATAGCTGTATATAGTGCACGCTCATTTGACTGAACATAGGCTAAACCAGTAGACTCCAAGCCAACTCTAGAGGCGGCGTTTAAGACTGTGGAGTCTAGTTCACTCGCCTCCTCAACCCCTGGCTCATCGAGTCTATACTTGGATAGATCGATGTCCGGCCCGTAGGGTGCAGGCTTATTGATAGCGCTTAAGGCGCGTTCACGAGTAGACAACACTACACACCCCTAGAGAGCACTTCTAACCCCTTTCTAAAGCCAAATTTGAAGACTACTGGTAGTACTACGTCTGGTGACCCCGTGTAAGCTATTCTACCATCTATCAATACATGTACTTTATCAATTCTACTCAGTTTCTCCGTTATTGCACCAGTGTGTGTAACGAGTATTACTCCAGTACCACGGGACCTTAAGCTCTCGATCACGCGTGCAATTACCTCAATACTCTCCACATCTACACCACTATCTGGTTCATCGAGCATTGCTAGTTTAGGGTCTTGTAGCATAACGAGGAATAACTCAGTTTTCTTCCTCTCCCCGCCACTAAATCCAACAAATAGACTTCTATTCATAAATGGCTCTACAAATAGGTTTTTAGCTAGAAGAGTGCAGTCGCTACATCCATACTTCTTAGCCATAGCGCTAGCTACATCTCGTAGTCTAACACCCTTTATCTCAGGTGGACTCTGGTGTGCGAGGGCAATGCCTAGTTTTGCCCTCTCGTAACTAGGCGTATTGGTTATGTCTAGTCCATTGAACAATATAGAGCCTCCGCAAACCCTAGCATTCCTTAAACCCATTATAGCTGACAATAGAGTGGATTTCCCACTACCATTAGGACCCATGATTACGTGAACTTCTCCACTATTTAAACTCAGCGAGGCATCCTCAACAATTCTCTTATTGTCCACACATACACTCAACCCTATTAGCTCTAGTAGCGGCATTGAGTCACCAATAACACTGTTATTAATCCAGAGCCTAATATAGCTTCCAGTGCGTCAACATAATAAAAATACTAATCTATAGTGGTTTAACCTATAGAACACTCGTCCTCCTCGACTGCATAATGATTGTTGTTTCTCCCCCCTCTATAATTGATAAACCAGCCCCCTTCGCAATTCCCTTCAATAAGATAGATAGCTTCCTCCTCAGTGGATCGTATTGTGGTAGAATAATGATGTTGTCCCCCTGTATTACAATTAATTGATTGCTTATACCAATTAACTCGATAACCTCCACGGGGTTTAACCCGAGTTCACGAAGGGTTTTACCAATTACTAGTCCACGCTCCAATGCAATCTCATCGCTTGTAGCCTCGCTGGTTATATCCCATGGTATAATA
>JAJHRV010000022.1 GCA_020833525.1 Thermosphaera sp. | reverse complement strand
TTCAACGAGTCGTATACTACATAGGTTCTCCCATGTCCAATGTGCGAGTAGTCGTAAACCGTGGGCCCACACACGTAGATCTTTACAGTACCAGGCTCAACGGGTTGAAGTGTCTTTTCAGACTTAGTTAGAGTATCGTAAAGCCTAATCTCCGGTTGCCCATACACAATTCTCTCATACACCTCAATACGTGTTTTTACTCATTGAAGACAATGTACTTTAAGGGTAATATGTCTTCTCGCTGTTTAAAACACCGAGCGTGTATTTAAACAAGTCTAGTGGACTATTACACCATCAACTGTATAATATCTACTATACACCTCCATTAATACTCGTCCCATTCTAGTGAATAAATCAGCGAGCTCCTCTGTTGTCAAGTACTTCTTGAATGCCTCTTCACCGTGTAGTACATCGCTAACTACCAGTACACAAGCTGTTTGAATCCCCCTCATCCAACCCAGTGCGAACAATGCAGCTGCCTCCATTTCAACAGCTATGAGTCCATAGTGCTCCATTTTAACTGCGAAATCAGGGGATTCAGCGTAGAATGCATCACTCGAGAACACAGGTCCCTGTTTATATTGAATACCACTCTCCTCCATCATCATCATTATACGAGTCGTTAAAACAGGATCTGGTGATGTAGGTGCACAAATACCCGGCATATATTGCCCAAGTCCACAGCCACCTATAGTGTACGCAGCACCAGTAGCTACAATAACATCTCCTATCCTAGTATCCCTCCTAATCCCCCCTGTTGTTCCAAGCCTCACTATCCTCTTCGCACCTAGTTGGTGGAGCTCCTCGAAGACTATTGCTGCACTTGGAGCCCCTATTCCATGCGTCGCCAGCGTTATCCACGTGTCTCTATAGCTCCCAGTAACTACCTTCAACCCCCTATGCGTGTTCACTACTCTCGCATCCTGCAGTAGGGGTGTTAATAAGTCTACTCTACCCGGATCCCCTACGGCTATGACGTTTCCAGCTACATCCCCCTTAGAGGCCTTTATGTGCACTGGCATTAAATCACCTCTTTTTCCTCTTCCTACTCCTCTTCTTCCCAGTCTTTTTCTTCCTCGACGCTCTCCTCGACTTCCTCCTCCTAGCTTTCTCCACAATTCTGGGTTTTGGCAATACAAGCTCCTGTGGAAACACTATTCTTGTGTGCTCACTACACTCAACTATAGCCAAGTCGTAGTCTAGGCTTCTAGGTACTAGTTCACCCTCATACACTATGAGCTGTGAGCTTGGCTTAAACTCATATATTGTCCTGCAGTTCAAGGGCCCATCGCACTTAACGAAGAGCACTCTACGTAGATACTGTGGTTTAGGAATAAATACCGTTGAAGCACCTAAGTCTCCACCCTCACCAATCACTACTTTCTGCCCAAGAGTCTCCACCTCTGTTAAAACAAACGAGTCACTCGACTTCTCCTTCACCAGGTACTCTCCCGCAACCTCCAGTAGTTTACCCACTACATCTCCCTCCACCTTACCCAAAACCTCGCGCATATCCCACTTCTCGCTCTCTACTCGGAAACCCGATAGAGAAACCCTGTCGCTTTCCTCCTCTACACGCTTCAACTTAAGCACTTTAGCGACAATCTTCAAACTCCACCACACCTATAAAACAATAAATACTCTCCTTTCATAAAATACTTTACATTGGTGGTGTGTATTGGAAGTCAAGATCTTTAAAGTACCTATAAAGATACCTGAGGGAGCAAACGTCATCATTGGGAGAAGCCACTTTATTAAAACCGTTGAAGACATTTACGAAGCACTCGTAACAAGCGTACCCGGCATTAAGTTTGGATTAGCGTTTAACGAGGCGAGTGGTAAGAGACTAGTTAGGTATGAAGGAAACGATGAAGAGCTCGTTAAGGCTGCAATAGACTCAGCACTAAGTATTGGAGCAGGACACATATTCGTCTTGTTCATTAAAAACGCATACCCCATCAACATACTAAATCAATTAAAGCATGTGCAGGAGGTAGTATCGCTGTATGCTGCAACAGCTAACCCTGTTGAAGTCATCGTGGCGGAGACTGATCAAGGTAGAGCCATCATAGGCGTTGTAGATGGATTCACACCACTAGGTGTAGAATCCGATGAGGATAAAAAAGAGAGGAGAGAGTTTCTGAGGAAAATAGGCTACAAGAAGTAGTCATTTATGAAGCTACTAGTACTCCGCACTAGACTCGCTTAAAACCCCAATAATATGCCCAATCGCAGTATCTCCATGTATCCTGACTATTTTTACCTTCACTCTTGATCCACTAATAGCGTTTGGTATCGTTATCCTCAACCCTCCATACTGCACTATACCATTACCCCTCTCGTCCACGTCAAATATACTGACTACTATAACATCCCCTACCCTCAAGTGACTCTCTTCAGGGCTTCTAATTGATGGATATACGCTGAATCTCTGTATATTGCTACTATATGGGTTCCAGCCTTGTTTCCTATTGTTCCTTGACACGTATAACACGCTACACTATAAATCAGCGTCTTTAATGAATAAACCTCCTTAAAAACCTTGTATCAACGAACTCTAAAACCTGATCACACTTAGTTGGCAGTCGCTCTACACGTGAAGTATCCTCAGTGTTAAAGAGCTTATAAAGCCCTAAGACTTCCTCATACACAAGGGGTGTTTCGAGCTCTGTGAAGCTTGATTTTCTAAGGCAAATAGCAAACCCACTAATAGATGAGTATGTTAGAAACGGCGTTATCACAGCGAGAGACGCTGTTGAAGTTAAAAAGAGGTTTTTCCAAGCAGAGGTGAAGTATGGCTTCAACACGTATACTGGAGACCCCTCCAAGCTCTCACTATTCCTAAACTCTAGAGATTTCGATGAATTAGCTGAGTACTTGAAGTCCCTAGGTGCTCTACAGCTACTACTCGATATACTGGTTAGAATCGAGGAGGTATATCGGGAGCTTGTGGAGGTAGTTGACGCTGCTAGAAGGGCGAGAGATAGGCTTTCAGCAGGGCAGTTAACCACAGGGGGAGGCAAGGGTGTAGCTAAGTGCCTGGATTTAGAGTCACTATCTAGTCTAGTAAGGGAGAAGCTTAATCCAAGCGAGCTCTTAGTTGAGGGTAATACTGTTAAAGCAATTGTAGGGGGAGGATTGGAGTTCAGTGTTAGTCTGCACAAACAACACGTTAAAATGGTGATCAAGGCGAAGAAAGGAGATGTGGGTAGAGCAGTTAAGGGTTTATTCGAGAAGGTGGGTGAGATTGCAGAGAAAACTCTTTGTATTTGACTGCGATGGAGTATTAATAGAGAATAAGAGTAGTTGGAGAATACTACACGACTACTTTGGTAGCAGGGATAACTCCTACTTCGCCAAGCTCTATGAACGGGGGTTGATCTCCTACTTGGACTGGATGAAGATCGACATAGCCCTCATGATCCACAGCTATGGAAAGCCAATAACAAAGAGAGATATTGAAAAAGCATTTTCAACCGTGAAGGTTAGACCTGGCGCGAGACTCGTAGTTGAGAAGTTGAAGGATAGGGGACACGTAACCACTGTAGTTAGTAGTGGAGTAGATGTCTTAGTGGAGAGGGTCTGCAGAGAGACCGGTGTTGACGTGTGCATATATAACGAGTTGTTATACAACGGTGAGGAGGTAATACCTGGTGGAGTAGCCAAGGTCCCCTTGAGAGAGAAGAAACACGTTATTGAGAAACTCGCGAGAGAGCTTGGACTAGGACTAGAGAACACTGTGTACATTGGCGATAGCGAGTGGGATATTGAGGTATTTAAGAGTGTTGGTGTCTCGATCGCTGTAGAGCCCTGTGGAGAAGCATGTAAACACGCATCATACGTAGTGAGGGGGCTTGAAGAGATCCTAGAGCTTGGAATAGCTTAGCTCCGCCTAAATACTAATTAGGGAATAGAATACTATTAAATACCACGGGCGTAGATTGATTGACTGGTTTATAACGCTTATTAATTACAGACCAGACGCGTTATCCGTTTGGTCTGACCCCATTGTCAAGGAGAGATTATCCCACTACTATAGTGTAATGAAGAATGAGAAGCCCGCTAGATTTCTCGCCGCCAAGCTTCTCCCCTTAGACATAGATCCTTACTCGCCAAGCGTGTCCGTGGAGGAGCTGTGGAGACTCCATGACAAGATGAGCATTGAGTTTGAGGGGTTCTATAGAGATCTATCTCAGGGTGGACTAGGTAAATTAGAGGCAAGTGAGAAACCGAGGTTTAGCTACTTAGACCTTAAAGTAGCCCTTGCCTACAGGTTGATGAATCCATGTAGACTCTGCGAGAGGAGGTGTGGAGCTAGGAGGCTTGAAGGAAGGCCCGGAGTATGCACTATGGACAAGGAGATAATAGTACATAGCTACTTCCACCACATGGGTGAGGAAGCGCCACTTGTACCCAGTGGAACTATTTTCTATGGGGGGTGTAATTTCAAGTGTGTCTTCTGCCAAAACTACGATATTAGCCAGGTTAATCCACGTGGTGGTGAGAAACTGTCTACACGTGAATTAGCATCTATACAGGTATATCTCAGGAGAAGCGGGGCCCGCAATATTAACCATGTGGGGGGAGAGCCCACACCACACCTCCCCTTCATCCTTGAGAGCTTTAAGTACGTTGATGTCAATGTACCCCAGTTGTGGAATAGCAATATGTACATGAGTGAGGATTCAATGAAGCTAATCGTAGACATCATTGACATATGGCTACCAGACTTAAAGTATGGGAATAACGACTGTGCTTGGAGGTTGAGCAAAGTGAGAAACTACTGGGAGGTCGCGACGAGGAATATAAAGATAGCCCATGATCACGGAGACATCATTATAAGACACCTAGTTCTACCAAACCACATTGAGTGCTGTACGAGGCCTGTACTAGAGTGGATTGCTAAAAACACTCCTAGATCACTCGTTAATATAATGGATCAGTATAGGCCAGAGCACATTGTCGCGAAGTACCCACATATGTATAGAGATATAGCTAGAAGACCTAAAGCTAGTGAAATACTTGAAGCATATAGAATAGCGGATGAACTAGGTATAGTGTATAAGCCGGTCTCTTAATTAAACCATAAGTACTAACTAAAACACTGGGTCGTTTAATCATGGGTGAGGAAGTAATTGAACAATACTTCGACAACTTCTACCGTGTAGCCCTTGTTAGAGACAATGGGGAATACGTAGTATCCGTTGACGTGTACTATGTTGGCTGGACTTATGGTGACCACAGAGAGGTCTGTATCGAGAACACTTGTCTCTTAATAAAGGAACTAGATGCATCCATTCTACGAGTAAACCCCTGTAAGTCGAGGAAAATAACTGTAATTGGTACAAGACTAGGCAGTAAAGCAGAGACAATAAATATTAAGTGGATATGTAGCGAGAAGCCTAGTGGCCGTGAACTAGAGGAGCTATATAGGTTGTCCTGGATTATCGCACGTGGAGAAACAACTTAGTAAACCTCTATATAAGCGAGGTCAAATTATTATTCCACTAGTTGTAGGTAATCTTAGAAGATAGTTCACGGTGAGTTAAGTGTTTAAGCCAAAACTAAAGTCTACAAGGTGGGATCCAAGCAGGGAGTTAGAGCTAATTAAGAAGTGGGAGGATGAGGGATTATACTTATTTGAGTTCTCGCGGGACGATCCAAGGGAGATCATAGCTATAGACACTCCCCCACCCTATGCTAGTGGAAAGTGGCATGTTGGTGGAGCAGCACACTACGCACAGATAGACATGATTGCACGCTACTTTAGAATGAAGGGTTATAATGTGCTAGTCCCATTCTACGCTGATAGAAATGGCTTACCCGTAGAAGTCCAAGTTGAGAAATCTTATGGCATTAGTGCACATGAGTATGCAAAGACCCCTGAGGGCCGTTTAAAATTCCTAGAGCTATGCAAGGCATTCCTAGATAAGACAGAGGAGGAGCTTGTGAACATATGGAGGAGGCTTGGCTGTAGCTTCAACTACTGGAGAAGCGGCACTGATAGCCCTGAATATAGAAGGATTACTCAGGCAACATTCATTGAATTATTCAAGAAAGGCTTAATCTACGAGGCTGAGAGACCAGTCAACTGGTGTCCACGCTGTAAGACCACTCTAGCTGACGCGGAGTTAGAGTATATCGAGGAGGATGCATACCTCTACTACATTAAATTCCCATTGAAGAATTCGCGGGAGCACCTAGTGGTGGCGACTACAAGGCCCGAGCTACTTAGGTCTTGTAAAGCCCTTGCATTTAACCCCAGAGACGAGAGGTACAAGGGGCTTGAGGGCATTATCGCCATTAATCCTCTATATGGACACGACATGCCTGTTTTAAAACACGAAATCGTGGATCCTGAGTTTGGAACAGGCATTGTAATGATCTGTAGTTATGGAGACCACGCAGATGTAACTATGTTTAGAGATCTAAACCTAGAGCCATTAGTAATTGTAGATAGAGATGGAAAATTAACTAGTGAAGCCGGCCCTCTCGCAGGGTTGAGCGTAAAGGAGGCTAGAGAAAGAGCTGTGCAACTACTTGAAGAGAAGAACTTATTGGTTAAAAAAGAGAGAGTAAAGCACACTATCCCAGTTTGCTGGAGGTGTAAAACCCCCATTCAGATCATTAATGCCCGCGAGTGGTTTTTGAAGCAACTCGAGTATAGGGATTCACTATTAAAGCTCATTGAGGAAATGGAGTTTAAACCAGAGTTCCACAAGGTTAAGTTAGTTGACTGGATCAACTCTATTACAACGGATTGGCCAATAAGTAGAGATAGATTCTACGCAACCGAGGTCCCAGTGTGGAGGTGTAAGAAGTGTGGAGCAGTACTCGTCCCCGAGCCCGGTAGGTACTATCAGCCATGGAGGGATCCACCTCCATGGGATAAATGCCCCAAGTGTGGCGCATCCTCATCAGAGCTTGAGGGGGAGAGGAAGGTATTTGACACTTGGTTTGACAGTAGTATATCAGTTCTATATGTTACAGGCTACTTGAGAAACCCTGATTTATTTGAGAGGGCTTTTAGAAACACTATTAGACCACAAGGTGTAGATATCATTAGAACCTGGCTATACTATACTATTTTAAGAGTCTACCAGTTGACTGATAAACCAGCGTTTAGGTGGATACGTATAAGTGGAATGGGGCTTGATGAGAAAGGCGAAGCAATGCACAAGTCTAAGGGTAACATTATAGATCCAGAGCCCTATATCGAGAAGTATGGTGCAGATGCATTTAGGTATTGGGCTACTGCAAGCACAAAACTAGGCTATGACTATAGGTTCAGCGAGCCAACAATCAAGACCGGGCTTTTATTCGCTACGAAACTATGGAATATAGCTAGGTATATCTCCAACTTCCCAGAGCCTGATTCATACGAGCTTAGACCAATAGATAAAGCTACACTTGCATATCTAAATAGAGTCCTCTCTAGCGTAGATGCTGGATACAGAGAACTCGACACATATACCCCGGTGAACGAGATATATCAATTTACATGGAACTACCTAGCATCACACTACATTGAATTAACAAAGTCGAGAGCATACAATACCACTGGAAAATACAGTCTAGGAGAGCAGAAGGCGGCTTGGTACGTGCTACACTACTCACTTAGAGGAATACTCAGAGCACTAGCACCAATAATGCCCTTCGTAACCGACACCATATATAGAGAGCTATATGGTAGGAGCGTCCATAGAGAAGCATTTCCAGAGCCCGAGGAGGAGTACCTAGAGGAGTCGCCTGAACTAGCCCTGAGAGTAGTCGAGGTAAACCACGCCATATGGAAGTACAAGAAGGAGAGGGGTATGAAGTTGTCTCAGCCAATTGAGCGAAGAGTCTTCTTACCCATTATTGTCAAGCCGGCTCACGAAGAACTCGTCGACCTACACGGCTTAACGAACACCGAGTACTACGAGGATAAACCCCCTGAGAACGCTGTAGATATTGGTGGAGGAGTCTACATATCCCCCTAGCTACTTTCTAATTGTTTTCTCAATACTCCAGAGCATTCTATTAATTCTAGCCCTAAAAGGGGCTTTTCCATAGACTGGCCTAGTTCTCCCCTTCCTAATGGCCTCTAGTATGCTCTCAACACTTAATTCACTGACATCCAGTAGATTAAACGCTACGCCAACTTCATCTACTATGTGTGCATCGCTATTTGATAATCCAGGCTTATTAAGGATCCTCGCGGCCTCCATGGCTTTATAGTTTGCTTTTTTAGTTGCAGAGGAATTCCACACCTCTATTGCATCCCAGTCTTTGTACTCATATACTAAGTCACCTATTCCAAGCCTCAGTAAATCGAATGGATGTGCAGGGGCAACTAAGCAGTTTTCTCTATGTGCTTTCTCTATTAACGAGTCTAATCTACGGGGGAGGTCTATTTCGCCACTACAGTAGACTAGTATGTCTCCTTGATCAGTTCTAACCTCAACACCCGGGACTACTAACACCCCAGTGCTTGCTGTGTACCTCTTCGCATACATACTGCCCGCGAAGGTATCGTGGTCTGTTATAGACACGACTAGTATTCCCTTCTCGCGTGCAGTACTAAGAATTTCAAGGGGGCTTGCCTTCCCATCGCTATACGTTGAGTGTATGTGGAGATCTGCTCTAATCAACAAAGTCGGGTACACCCTTAACGCCGTGTATTAAAACACGTGTTATGTATATTTTAATGGGTTGATTTTATTGAGTGTCCGCGTACTAGTGGATTTAGAGAAGTGTAATTTATGCATGCTCTGCGTGGAGTACTGCCCGGCCTACGTATTCTCAGTATCTAGCGGTAGAATAACTGTGGATAGCTCAAAGTGCATTGAATGCTATGGCTGTATACCCCTCTGCCCGAGGAGTGCCATTAGAATAGCAGTTGAGCCAGGAGATTTAACAGTGTTTCTCAAAGAGAAATAGCTACATAAACTACTCGAAGTAGGGTTTTAACTCGCTTTTACAATATGGACACTTATAGTGTACTTTTCTAGCGTCAGCCGCGCAGAAGTATGCACTTATTCCTTTAGACAAGCACTTAGGGCAGTAATATATGTTCTTGAGCTCGTAGCCTTGGTAGAAGTCTAGTGTAGTACTGCACATTATACACTTCTCTGTGGTCCAACCTTTATGACCTGTTTTATTCGCACCCCTAAGTAAGCCTGTAGTCAAGTTTTTCACCCTTACTCCACATATCTTAGACATAGAGGGGTTTTAAATACAGTGAGGTGTATGTATGATTATACTTGCTACATCGGATGTTCACAGCCCAGAATACCTATCACTATTCATGGAGGCCTTGAGGAAGACCGAGATTACCCCAGACATCGTTGTCTTTGCAGGGGATATGGTTGAAAAGAACAAGGTATTCATGTTGAAGCCTGTGGTCGAGGCTACTATGAAGAAGTTCCCTGGTGTAAGAATAATCGCTGTTTTCGGGAATGACGAGTATAGAGACTATGAAAAACTATACGTATCTATATACAAAGAGATCACGTGGCTCAACGACGACTACTTGATTATAGGGGATAGAGACCTCTGCATAGTTGGGACTCGTGGTGCACTAGATAAGCCAACATCTTGGCAGGCTAAAAATATACCGGGTATACAGAAGTACTACGCTGAGTTACCATATAGAATAGAGCAAATAGCATCTCAACTGAGGAGTCAGGGGTGTAAGAAAATAGTGCTTATATCACACTATGGCGTAACACGTAAAAACCTAGAGGGGGAGAAGGAGGATTCATATCCATACCTAGCATCTACTAAGTTTGAGAGAGTTATTAGGAGAGAGATATTGGACTGCGTAATCCACGGACACGTACACCTGGGAGTAAATGAAGTGGTCTATGTTAGAGACGTACCAGTCTACAATGTATCTCTACCGGGGAGGAAGAAGCTTGTTGAAATCAAGATATAGGGTTGAAAACTAATCATTACTACGAGGTTTTATCCATGAGTGAATCACTATACGTAGCTAAAACCCTCATCCGCGGGGCTCTAATCGGTTTAAATGCATATATTAAGCCAGGCGGCGTACATAGGCTTACACCGTTGAAAGTATTTGATGATTTAACGTGTAATATTGCATCATGCATAGATACTCTTGTAGAATCCGTAGAGACCGGATCAATGGTTAAGAGGGGTGAAGTTGCGGTAACTAGTGTAGACTACAATAAGTTATTCACGAGTCCACTAAAGGAGAGCTTTAGGAACTGCGGTAGCGTATACCCCGAGTACCTAGTCCCACTCACAGTACTAGGCTTTACAATAGGCCTTAGTGGCGTAGAGAGTATTCTAGAGGAGAGTAGTAAGTTTAAGAAAGCACTCGAAGCAGTTAACAATGTAAACAAGTGGAGTGACATAAAGCAATTAATAGAGGTATTGAGAATTATTGGTAGAGCAGACATGTATGAACACCTACAGTCAACGGGGTACACCCAGATAACACTCCTTAAATCCGGTGCTACATTCAACGACGTATTTAGAGTACTGAGTTCTAGGTGGCGTGGATTCTCACTAGTAGACTCAAAGGAGACACTTGTATTCCAATACCTCAAGCAACTAGTTGACCTGCAGAGAGAGTATAAAAACCTCGAGAACTCCCTTATAGCACTCTACATGGAGCTTGTAAAACAACACATACCAGTAAATCTACAAGATAAAGCTAGAGAAGCCCACAGCTGTAAATACATGGCTACACCTGAATGCACTAAATTAATGTACGAGCTCGACGTATTATTGAGGAAAAACAAGGTGTTCTTTGAATGGGCAAGCGAGATCACAGTATTAGTATCGGCTCTAGCAGTCTATGAGGGTTTAAAGTAAAGGAAAGCCAGTGCTTTTTATGCAGTTACTGCCCCCTAAGCTCCTTGATCAACAACTCGAGGAGCATCTTTACTCTCTCCGTGTACTCTTTAGCGATGGCTTTAGAGTAATTATAATTCATTAATTCATGGAGCTTAAGGATCTTTTCATGGAAGTGTTCTATAGACTCCCCAATACTCCTACCCCTTCTCTCACTATAGAGAAATACACGGATGAAACCAATTAACCCCAATGCATCTATTTTATCAGCATCACTTAATACCTTAGCTAAGTCACTATAGACACTACGCCTCACGGCTGAATAGCTGAAACTATGTGATTCAATGGCTTCAACAACCTCCTCGACCTCCCCCTCCGAGCACTCTGCCTCCCTCAATAGTTCTCCAGCTATAAGTGCCGAGTAGTATGCATGTGGTTCCCCAACCCCTCTGCCGACATCGTGTAGATATACTGCTAGCTTCAAGATCGATTGATCTACTTCAAGCCCTTCCATCTCAATTATTCTATTAGCCCAGTTGTACACTCTCTCAACGTGGTATAATCCGTGCTCAATTGATTTATCGTAGAGAGTCCTAGCGATCTCCACTACAATATTCGATTTTGAAGAGTCACACATGCCTTCTAAATCCCTTCACTATCAATTACACTACTTAACACACTAGGATGACTAATATGCGGCTACTCCTCAAGGTGTCTTAGTAGTGTTTCTGCAATATTCACTGCTCCACTTGGGTATCTACGCCTCGGCTGCACGGGGTTTTCAATGGCTTTCTTGAGTAGACTAGAGTCGGGTTTCTCCAGGTACACTGCTTCCAGTTTCTCAGCATATATCTCTACGTCTCTTCTAGGTGCGCCGAGGGTTACACGTGGGTTGTATACTATTATAGTGGGCTTCTCGTAGGCTAATCTAGCAGTTGAGGCTGTGACTCCTTGCTGTGTTATGACTATTTCCGCGTTTGCAATCCACTTGTGTATATCACTAGTGTATTTGAATACGGTCCATGAGGGGTGTTTTTTAATGTATGGCTCTGGGTCGATATCCCCTGTCTGCAATACTACTCTCTCGATGTTTAGTGAGGATATGGCGTCAAATAACTCCCTATAACCAAGCGTCCCAGTAGTTACGAATACATAGCCTCCATTGCTTGGTTCATACAACCTGGGCTCATATACGGGCCCGACAACAATACCCCTTGGGTATAGCTCTAATTGCTCATCCCAGTGTAAGAAGACTCTACCACCCAGTTTCTCAAGTATTTTAACAGCTCTAGATCTCTTAGTGAAGTGCTCAATCGCCTCTAGTGTATACAGTGGTGCATGCTTAGACAACATGGATACTAGTGATGTTGGAATCGAGAAGTTTGATCCGCTGGCGAATACTGCACCGACATCGACTCCTCTAAGTAGTTTCACCGACTGAAACAAGGCCTTCGGCCAACGGTGAATACCCCTGTAGATCGCTTCTCCAGGCCTCCGGGGTAAAGCCATAAACTCCACTCTACCAAGACCCTTAAACCTCTCAGCTAGAAACCTATACTCGTCCGCGACTAAGACTACGTTATTTGTAAATCCAAGTTGATTCAGATGCCACGCCACGGAGTATGCATACCCAGCGTGTCCTCCATAACCAGCTATTATTAAAACCTGGTTTTTCCTCAAGTTGGAAACACCTATCCCGAGGATTGTCTACTATACCTTTTGCTTATGCGTCACCCCACACTCCAGTAATAACTCTACTACTCTACGGGGGATTTCAAAGCCATACTTGTTCTTCATAGTCTTCCAAGTCTTCTCGGGGTTTAAGTATTCCTCGACAGCTACACCTGTAAATAACCACGTGAAGACATCTAGAAGTAGGCATGGAGTCTCAGCATGCTCACATATACGTCTCCACACCTCCCTTACTCTTCCAGCAGGGGGGCCTGTAGTCAAGGATCTAGCGCAAGCCTCTACATCTCTACACTCAGGGTACTCTATTAGACAGCTCGTTAATGCGAGTAGAGAGTTCCTGTAGTCAACGGGGATAGATATACCTCCGTAGTCAACACTAACACCCCTACACATACAGAAGTATCCATACATTTTAGCCGCGAATACAAGTGTCTTACTATCCTCCCTCGCACCCAGTATTCTGGATAGTTCGCTCATTAATTGATTCAATTTATTACAGTAGTAGAGTGGTTCTTCGAGAATTCTCTGAGCAGTACTAGAGGCGATTACTTTCCCGATTCTACCAATCTTTTGATCTAGGCTTCGAGTGCACCTAGTGGATTTAAGGAACTCCCTGAACGCCTCTCTCAAGTCTCTGGATTGTAGTTTACTGAAGAAATCGGCGAATTTAAGCCAATACTCCTCGCCTGGTATAGTGAGTTGGTAGCTTATTAATGAATTCAGTAAAACCAGTAGTGCAGCATACCCCTCACTATGGGACTCTGCAATTGCCTTTACAGCTTTGTATTGTGGGTCTCTATGGATAAGGTTCATTAGTGAACTACTAATGGACTTCAACGCCTCTGCTATAACGGGGATTCTCTCCTCCTTGATGAGTACAGAGTCCAATTTAAACCCCTTTTCACTAATTGATTTTTAAGTGTTATAGCTGTATTCGCTGATATAGCGTTACGTGGAGATGAGTGTTTTGGCTTCAATAGTATTTACTTGTAGGAGGGAGAATATTGTTGGCTATGTTGAAGCAGATGAACTAGTGGTTTTCGACATGGACTCTAAGGATATAATTGCTAGGTTGAAGAAGCCGAGTGATCTAGGCTTGCTGGAGAATCTTCTCGAGGAGTATGATCCATGGGTTGTAGTAACCGCTTACGTGGACCCCGAGATCCAAGAGGCTCTAAGAGATATGGGTTTTAAAGTGGAGGTTGTTAAATCAGTGAAGCTTAGTGAATACCTCAATGATGTATTTGGATAGGTGTATAATCATGCCGCTGAAACACATATTGATAGACTTGCTAGTGAAGAATAGGGAGGTTGAAGAGGGTGTTCTCGGGGTAGTCAAGGACAAGTGTTCTCTAGAACACGAATTCATTGTTAATAGTGGAAATATTAGTCTCTTCAAGTGTGGTGAGAACGTGGTCTATATTTATAAAGCAGGCTCTGTGATCTACCTAGATATTCTCGGTGAAGGAGGAGTCTTCGAATCCATACTGGAACGCCTGCCCCGCGAATACGTCTTTATTAGGCTTGTTGAGAGGGGGTTTCCCGAGTAGGGGTGTTTATATGCCTAGTGGAGAGGAGCGTGTAGACTTTGTTTTTGATCCATCCTCTTGTAGAGCGGTTGCAGCGAAGTCCCCGCTTACAGATGAGCTCTTTGAGAGGTGGTATGGGAAGTACCATGGTGATACACTAGTACTTGACTTAGTTGAAGTAGCATACTTGTTGTCAACAGGTAGAATTGTTGTTAGAGATGGTGGTAGAGAGGTTAAGACTCTACAGGAGCTTGTATCAATGCATGGAGCTTGCTTTGACGCCAGCTTCTGGCCTATGCTATCCGTATTCAAGGATCTCCGTGAGAGGGGTAGGAGGGTTAGAGTTTTAGCTCCAA
>JAJHRV010000087.1 GCA_020833525.1 Thermosphaera sp. | reverse complement strand
TAAACGAGGCATACACGTCGTCCAAGTGTCCAGTACACGGTCCAGGATGCGGGAAGAGGATTAAGCGTGGACTATTCAAATGCACCAAGCTAAATAAGGTATTCAATGCAGACCTAGTAGGAGCATACAACATACTCATAACCCCGAGTCCCGAGAGGGATAGGGGTAATGGGCTGGAGACCCGGCCCGGGATTAAACCCTTGGGAAGAGGGGATGTAATCCCAAACCTCCCCGCAGAACCCTCACAATTCATGGCGGGGAGGAGGTCAGATCTGTCCAGCCGAGACTTATATACTCCAAGTGTTCCACTGTGAACTATGAATGAGCGATAAGCTGATAAAGACCCTCTACGTGTTCTTAAATCTCTCCTCTAGGTCAACTCGTCCACGTGGGTGATAACCCAACGACTCCCAGTACCCATCAATGTATTTGTTCATGAACGAGATCCTAGAAATCCACTTAGCGCTCTTCCATCCATATAGTTGCGGTATTACAAGTCTCGCCGGATAGCCGTGTAGTATATTGAGTGGCTTTCCATTCATTTCAATCGCTATGAGTGTTTTAGGGTTATTTAACTCCGTGAATGGTATGATCGTTGTGTATCCATCTAGAGACTCTACATAGACCCATTCAACGCTTTTCAGTGGCTTAACTACCTCGATAATTCTCTCTGCGGGAACACCGGTAAACTCTAATTCACGCACACTCCAACCCGTCACACAGTGGAAACTAGTCTTTACTGTTTCAACCCCTAGATCGTATAGTTCCGGCAAAGTGTATACAGCGGGATTCTCAACCAATCCATTAATACTTAGTCTCCAACTACGCAGGTCTACATCGGGAATGCCAAGTATTGCATACACGACCGGTAGGTCTACATAGACTTGTCCCCTTGGAGGATCAGTTTGAGTATTACTTTGTTTCCAAGTGAGTTCCCGTGTCGGATTATATATTGACCCCTGGTAATGAAGACCTATATCTAAACCCATAGGTATAGTGAGTAAAACCCTAACTATTGTTCTTCCACGCACAACTACTCGAACACCTATGTATTTACCCTTCTCCAATACTATTCTAAATCTATATAGTGTATGTGTAGTGCCAATGCACTCACTAGAGTCTAATGATAAACTAGTGTTTTTCCCCAGGACTCTGTTTACAAGCGATGTAGTGTAGTCTACGACCTCTGGTACATCTCTAACAGAGTATTCCTCGACAGCGCAGTCCAATACTCTCGATACACCCTTTGTCAAAAGACCCTTGGAGCTGGTCTCGTAGCATTGCTTGATCAAGCCAAACCAACCTACTTTTTGGAATATAGAGTCTTAATACTTATATCCTACATCATAGTACACAACCATTGGATTCCAGGGGTGGTTGAATAGATTGACTAGAGAACCTGAGAAACTAGAGTTTTGCGGTGATGGGAGGCTTCCAAGTACGGGTATTGACTATTGGATCACCGCGAGAACCTATAATCTATGTTTCTGGCTTAGTAGCGAGAAGTCGTACCTATTCCTTCCAATAGAGCCCACAACAATTGTAGCTCTATATCCAAATGGCTACTATGAGGCTTACTCAACGACGTGTATTAGTGAGATTGAACACTATTTACACAAAGTTATTGGCTTAAGTGAAGATGTATCAGGCTTCCACGAGATTGCCTTGAGGGATCCATTGCTTAGCGAGTTTGTATCAACGTACCCTGGTTGGAGGCTTAGATCCACTAGTACGTGGTGGGCTTTGGTAACAGGTATTTGCCAGCAAAATGCCAGCTTCAAGCAGGGCTGGGGCATGCTTCACAATATAGTGTTGAATTATGGATACAGAGTATCTATTGATGGAGAAGTAATTCCTAGGCCTCCACAGCCACGCGAAGTACTAGCGGATCCCATTCCACTACTAGAGTCTAAAGTTGGCTATAGGGCAAAGACTATTCTAAATGTAGCTAAGTACTTCACTAGTGGAGGCTATGAGATCGACCTTAGCTCAACGAAGCCCGTAGAGGTAGAGAGGGAGTTGAGAAGGATAAAGGGTGTTGGACAATACACAGCCCGCCTAGCCATAGCCATGTCCCAGAGAAGGTATGAACTACCCCCGATCGACAGGTGGCTTAGTAAGATTATAGGCTTTGTCTACGGGGTTGACGAGAAGTACTCTGAGGAGTATTGGGTTGAGAAGTGGGGTTCCTGGTCTGCACTAGCATCAATTGCTGTAACAATAGCACTAGATGCAGAGCCATTAAGCAAAGCCCTCGAGAGAATTAGATATGGTAAGCTCACGCCAGATCCTGGGTTGAAGCAGTCTCCTCTAAATATGTATGGCTTCTGTAGTAGTTTCATTAATCGCTGAGGATTATCCCCTTACCCGGGCTGATTTCTAGTTTAAACGCTGTTCTCTTGTGATTAGTCATTCTCATTTTCTTAATTATCATGTACCTCTTAACCTCCCTCGTCGACTCAACATCCTCCATCCACAAGTGGAATACACCGTCTGCTATGTGTTCTAGTCCGAATCCAAACGTGGATCTCGTGGTCATGGCGTACTGTGATACGAGATACGCGGTTACATTCTCTCTGTGAGTCGCTATCTTCAAGTCATAGCTATACTTCCTAGCCATGGCTGGTTTATCAGCCCAGAATGCACTTAGAGAGTCTATTATTAGCCTTACATGTCTATATGGAGACTTCGCCTTGTCATCCCTTAAAACGCCGAGTATTCTATATGCTTCATGTATAGCCGCTATAAGGGTCTGAATATCCAGTGCTGCATACCTCTTCTTCTTCAATGCCTCTGTATCTAGTTGAGCCTGCTCTGTCATCTGCCTGGCGATCTTCAATAAGCCAAACAAGTCAATTACAACAACATCAGGAGTCTCTACGGGGAGTTCCCCTCTAGATATATCGTGTAATCTATAAGATTCAAAATCCATGCCAAACATCTTAGCCTGCTTCAATACATCGCGGAACTCAGCCTCTGTAGTTACGTATACAACGGGGTCTCCACCCAGTACGCCTGCCCACGCGTAGTGCATACATAGGATAGACTTACCAGTCCCGGGTTCGCCTGTAATAGCTACCCAACTACCCTTAGGTATCCCGCCCTCTAGTGCACTGTCGAGTTCTCTTATACCCGTTGAAACCCTCACAATGTCTGGGTTCTGCCTACTCACCGTATAACCCCTCGGTAATTAATTGTCACTTACGGTGTTTATAACTCATTGACCCCACCAATTGATTTAGTAGCCTGATTTACTTTCGCCTCCTATTCTTTGTCTTCAATGGGTAGAACTTCACGTCGACGTGGTATATTAGGTCAGACTCGTTGATAACAGTGTTTACTATCCTATTTCTTAGTTTATGGATTGCTACTAGCTTCTCGTATGGGTCTACACCAATTCTTGCTTCAACAATGTAGAAAGACCCTATTTTCCGTGCAATAGTGTCCTCTACGTATACTCCCTTAAGCTCATTTACTAATTTCTTTAATAGTCTATTACTTAGCTCGTAGTCTATATTGGATCCTGTGATGGTTTTCACTATATCCCTCAGTATTTCGAGAAGACTGTGGATTATGAACATTGTAGTTATCAATGTGAATAGTAATTCTAGGCTTTGACTCCTAGTGGCATATACTAACAGTATACCTATCGTTGCAGAAAACGCCGCCATTAGGTCTATTAATGCGTGGGTGTAGTCTACTCTTAAAACCTCAAGCCCGTATAATCTATAGTTCTTCACTTGTATGACTAGAGTTAATCCAGTCAATAATCCACCTATAATAGTGGCTAATGCGGGAATGGGGCTTCTCGTTGTGGGCTCGCCCATCGCTAAATCTGAAGTTATGAAGCTAGTGAAGAAGAAGATGTATACTCCAAGCGCCATTATTATAGATAGTAGCATTGCAGCGCTCTCCAGTACTAGTATACTCCATGGAAACCTCCTACCAAACCTCACAGCGTAGTATAGTACAATTAAACCAAAAACCTCAACCAAGGTGTCAACAGCCCAGTGGACAATGTCTGTTAACAGCATGATGCCGCCATAGTAGATAAAGAACAGTGACTCGATTAGTAAGCCAAGTAGTGAGAACAAAGCTGAGTAGACAAATCCCCTATAAGCACCAGTCAACTTAGAGGCAATAATGCTCCTCAATTAAAACACCCCATAGATAGAGACGTAAGTAGATCGGTGAATACAGCGTAGGTAATCAACTACAAACATAGCTCTAGGAGTCATATAATGTACAAAACAATCTAATAAACATATAGCCTCAAAGCTAAGACAAATGAAACAAGTGAGAAGTGAAATTAAACGCGTTGAAACGGGACCGGGGATCGGGTTCTTATTAATTAATGGGGTCTACTCAAAGTGCATTTGCATGCTATGAATGTGATCCTAAGGTAGAACTGCTTTCATTAGTCCAATGAGAAACTCATTGATCCTGAATGCGTACAGCATTATATTACGTTGACTCC
>JAJHRV010000021.1 GCA_020833525.1 Thermosphaera sp. | reverse complement strand
GCCTGAGTGTATTAGTTGAGAAGTAGACCCACTCGCATGGCTTAGCTGTCTCCCTTACACCCACGTAGTACCTACAAAAGCCCTTATCGTGGAAGCAGACTAGTCTAGGTGTGTCTACTTCAAGCCCACTTATCTCCACTACCTCTCCCGGGTTATAGTTCTCGACTATGTATATAGCGTGTGAGAGTCTTAGGCCTCCCTCTAGCATTAGCCTGTAGACTAAGTAGTATAGCTCGTGGCTCTCTCTAAGCGTGTTCATGGTTTTAGCGAGGTCTTCGAGGGATATAGGGTAGCTCCTCACGTCTAACCTGTAGCTCCTAGAGGGCATAACCTCCATTAACCACCCGTATGTCTCAGGCGGTATCCTCCTCAAGTAGTAGAGGTACTGAACATAGTGTCTGAATACATTTCTAAGCCACTTGTTCTCATGGTTCACCACGTAATCCACAAGCTCCTCGCTCAGTGTTTTACCCTCGAGGTACCGCTTGAACACGTTCCGGTAGTAGGACAGGGTCCCGGGGCTCGCCACTCTCCGACACTTCTTCCTCTCCCTCAGGAACTCCTCGAAGCTCGGCTCCCACTTGAATACCACGTGTGCTAGGCTCGAGCCAAGCATCTTCCTGAGGTCTTCTCTAAAATTCTCCACTGTAAACCTCAAGAGAGCCTGCTTGAGGTACTCGTCTCGAGTGGCTAGTGCAATAGCCTGTAGTATTAAAGAATAGTCTATTGAGTTGTCCCCGCGTATAATGCCAATGGCTCTTAGTCTATCAACGCCTTGAACTATCTCGTTGAGCTCCTGCTCCTCCAGGTATTGGAGGGCCCTGTAGACCACGTTATCCGGTACAGTCCTAAGCCCGTGGAGGTAGTTGTGTAGTGAGCCCATCGCAATGCCCAGTGCTCTAAGAGTCTTCTCAAACCCAAGCTTCCTCTTAACCCTCTCGAGGATAAGCCTTCGCACTTCACCGCTGAGAGCACTAGCATTCACCCTAGTATACCAGGGATTAGCAGACATGATTTCACCCAGTAAATCACATAGTAGTTCACACCCCCACCACGAGAGCGTGAACTGTGGAAAACAACCCCATAAAATTTATCTGGGTATTTAAAGGAGGTATGCGGCGGCCGGGATTTGAACCCGGGATCTCCGGCTTGGGGGGCCGGCGTCCTAGTCCAGGCTAGACGACCGCCGCTCTGTGTTTATTTCTATTTGTTTCTGGGTTTTAAATCTATTATTTGTTTTAGTGAGGAGAGTTATTTTATTTTTTTCTCGGTTCACTTGCTTCTTCTAGTTGGTTGTTTATGTGTAGTTCTATAGCTCTCTTCAATGGTATTAACTCACCTGGTTTCTGCTTGGAGGGTGGCGTACCCTGATCGCGTATCCCTAAGCCATTGTAGTGTGCCTTGTCCCCTTCCAAGCACTATTACTACTGAGACCCCGGGTTGCAGGTGTACGTGGTACTCTCGCCATTTCACAGTGCTCGTGCTTTGCATAGGGGTTTTCGAGTACCACTAATACGCAGCATTCTCCACTACTTTCTAGTCCAACTATCGCGTGGTACGGTGCTCTACCATAGTGTGAGCTTGAGAATAGCCTCCAATAGCTATAATCACTAGTATTGCAATAACGATACCGCAACCCGGATTGCTTACTCCACACCCTTACTTATCCTTAAGCTCCTCCAGCCTCCGCTCAATATCCCTTAAAACAACGTCCGTGACATAATTCTACAAGTCCTCGAGGTACTTCACTTCATCATCTTTACTCATAAATGTATATGGGTATGCAGTGGAGGTATTAATCGCCAATATGGAGTCAACCAATACCAACACCAACCTCTACCAAAACACCAGCCGTGTCTCTCCCATGGTGGTATATGACCCCATGAACCATGACCTGAGTATGGGGAAATTCATCCTCTCCCTATACACCAAGCCATATTATCCACCAATTAGAAATATGTTTCACAAATCCTTAGTAAACCTCAATCGCGGTAGACGTCAAAATTTGAAACATATTTCAGGAATAAACCAATAAATACCCATCTCCTCTCTCGAAGAAACAATCCTAATAGCCTTGTAGTCAACGAGAGCTCTAGCTAGTTTAAACCTCGCTTGCTCTAGTATACGCTAAAACATAGTCTTAGATTAATTCATCTCTGAAGCCGCTTGATCCGTGGTTAAGCCATCATAGTAAACGAGCTTAAACGCTTCAACATCTTAATCATACACCTCTACGTAATCTAGTTTCCCACAGCACTAGTTGCATTAACTAGCAGATATATTGCTTGAATACTCTCTAATCCACTGTAAACTCTAGAAGTAGCTTGAAATTTAACCCGTCGATAGCTACAACGCCTCGATAAACCAAGTCACCTTATTAACATAAATTTTACTAAGACACTAATAGTAGTCTAATAGTAAACAAAACGCAATGAATGCGAACTAATGCGACCTATATGCAAGAATGTAGCGTTTAAGGATGAGTCTACCATTATGTGTGTAAATAGGTACTTCGAGAACATACATTACGGTATTCCCTCTCATGATTCTTTTAACCCCACGGAGGTAAACGCGGTATTTTAGATTACTCAATAGTCCCCTTCACTCAATACTTACTAGATCGCTATTTAAACCAGTAGAGGTTTGCCTGTGGATAACTTATTATAGAATTAATCTATTTGCCTGCTAGACTGGTACATATATTTTAACTCTCCTGCCTCCACTATAGATCTTCATGAAGCCCTGCTTAACTGCTTCATTTAGTACTTTCTTGGCATCACTTATTTTTATACCATACGCTGAAGCGAGAGTGTAGGGTGTATAGTACTTTACACCACCCTTTTCAACCTCTGCTTTGAGTTTTGTAAGCAACTCCCCCAAGTCCACTGTGGACTTGAGCGATAACTCCTCGCTAACCCTTAACTTCTCCCTAGGCTTCTTCTGCCTCTGCGTAGACATGTCTATACACCATTAAATTAGCCAATGTATTTTAAAGTAGGGAGGGTTTAAAAGACTAGCGTGTTAGGTTTCTAATGTAGAGTCTATAGGCGAGTAAAACCGAGATCAAGCACCACGCAGTTAATCCAGTGAGGTTGAAGAATATGTCAACACTCTGTAGGTATCCAAAGCAATACCTATAAATACTCACAGTCATTGAGACTGGTGAGTAGTATGCTATTGGAGCCGCTGAACCAAGCCTCGCTTGTAGAGCTTTCTCAGGGTAGAAAACATTCGACACAAAGAAGAACATGAAGTATACTAGAGACCTTATAGCTGCTTGTAGATTAAAATCCCTCGTAACCGTTGAAACAGTTATAGATAAACTAGACATTGTCGCCACTAGTAGAATTGACGCTGTGAGAGTTTAAACCCACTTCTCAGTGGTGGGAAACCCCATGATCAATACAGCTAGTATGATGGAGCCGGATTGATATATAAAACCCCTTAAAACACCGCCAAGTATCCTACCAGCAACGAGTGCACTACGGGAAATAGGTAGCGAGACGAGGTAGTGCGTTACCTCCCTCCTAAGCTCTACACCAACCTCCCTTCCAATAGTGAAGGCAGATATAAATATAGATAGACACGACACACCTGGAGTAATAAATCTAATGTAGTCTGGTATCAACTGTGGGTTAACGACGCTCCTGAAAATCAAGCCGAATATAACTAGATCAGCTATGTTCATTGCAACCTGTCCGGCAAGCCAGTAAATATTCTGCCAAAACCTCCTCAAGTCCCTCAGTGAAACAACGTATGCTTCTCGAATAAAGCTAGAGATTCGTACACTCACCTCCAGCCACCAGCTTCAAGCCTCTTCTCATAGTACTCTATAGCCAAGATCAATAGCCCCATTGAGAACCCAGCAATATATAGGATTAACGCAACTGGACCATACGGTGCAATCAAGTGGTACTCGGGGAAAACAAGTATTCTGAAGAAGTCACTAGCGTGGCTTATGGGGTTAAAAACAGCAGCGACGTAGTATGGAGCAATACCAGATGCGGCTATTACTGGGAGAGGGTAGAATACGGTGCTAAGTCTCACCAGTAAAGAATCTATTGCGCCTACAACAATATCTGTTAGATCAGTCGACTTCATTGAGAAGACGATGAGTATTACGAATGAGACTATACCCATTGAGAAGACAAATGCAGATAGGAGAGATACCATTACTATAACCAAGTTGCATACACCTAGTACATAGTAGACAACCAACATCATTGGAATAGTGAATTTTATAGTGGATATACTACTACCCAAAACTCTTCCAACAGCAAGCAGGTTTCTCCTAATAGGTAGAGATAAGTGATACTCCACAATTCCATCATCGAATTCATCGGCAATCATGTAGCCTCTAACAATACTCGTAGAGTATAGGAGAGTGGTGTAAACCCCTAGTATGTAGAAGTAGTAGTATTCCACTCCACCAGTGTATTGAAGGACAACTTGTGATACAATATATGAAACAGCCCTAGCGAAAACCAATACCTGTATTGTAAACCACGCAAACCTCATAGCTATGAAGACTTTTTGATTCTTAAGCTTCATGAGATCCCATAATGCAATAACTAGGAGAGTCCTCAGTGAACCCATTACTCCTCCCTCAATTTAGCACCTGTAAGATAAGTGAATACGTCGTCTAAACTCGGCTCTTTAACCATGATCTTCTTAACTCTAACACCTCTCCCCTTTAATAAGTCAACAATATCAATTACTTTCTCCTCACCCTTCTCCACGTATATGGTTAAAGCATTGGATCTCAACTCCAACCTCCCATACGCTTCCAGCTCACTCCTAAGGCCCTCGGGGAGTAAGCCATCAAATTGAATTTCAATAACATCTCCTCGAGGTATAGAGTCCTTTAAATCCTCTATTGTTCCAAGAGCCCTCAGCCTACCCTTATATATAATTGCAACTCTCTCACAAACTCTCTCTGCTTCAAACATGTCGTTAGTGGCTATCAAGACCGTGGTCCCCTCATCTCGTAGCTTCTTTATTACATCCCACAATGCGTGTTTGGATAATACATCAACCTGAGCTGTAGGCTCATCGAGAATCGCTACTCTAGGCTTCTGGATCAAGACCTTCGCTAATTCAACCTTCTTCCTAGTCCCCCCGCTCAACTAGTAGAAATACTTATTTCTACGCTCCCACAAGCCAAGCAACTCCATGACCTCCCTCACAACTCTCTTAGCTTCATCACCCGAGTACCCTACAACACGGGCATGCCAATTTAAGAGATCTATTGGTTTATCAATCCACATAGCCTTCGGCTCCTGGAAGGCGATCCCCACGAGCTTCCTCACTTCATAGTCCTCCCGCGAGGCACTGTGTCCAAACACAAGTATATCTCCACTCGTTGGCTTATACAAAGTTGCTATTGTTAACAGCGTTGTCGTCTTACCAGATCCGTTGGGCCCAAGTAATCCAAATATCTCGTTTTCATACATATCTAGACTAAGATTATCTACAGCGATGAAACAGCGATGAAATCCCCGAACTTCTTTGTGAAACCCACTATCTCTATAGCCTTACCCTTCACACCCATAAGCACCTATTAGATTTAAAAATGCACCAGGGATTAAAGATAATTGGTTGATTATATTGCAGGAGTATGTTGAATTAGTTATGCTTATAGGAACTCCACTATATTTAACCGCGGTGATACTCTACTCCTATAGATTAATTAGGGGGCCAACCATACCAGACATGGTTTTAGCTGCCGATGCATTATCATATGACTTAGCAGTATTCCTAATGGCCCTCGCAGTATACTATAAAACCCCCTTCCTCACAGCTCCACCCCTAATGCTTGCACTATGGGTTTACCTACTAGACGTATATGTATCTAAATACCTCGTTACGAGAGAGGTGGGAGTTTGATCGAATCCATATTGTTCTGGCTTGGTAGTGCACTATTCATAGCTGGCGGAGTATTCGACTTGATTGGAGCTATTGGAATGGTTAGATTCCCAAACTTCTACGTTAGACTACACGCGGCTACAATAGGAGGAATATATGGTGCAGTACTACCATTAATGGGTATTTCACTAATGGCTATTGGAATACCAGAACTCCCAGGTAGATTTGCAATTGCGGGTGCATCATTTGTTACAGCTATAGTGTTGCTAGTGGTTGCACCTGTCGGTAGCCATATCTTAGCCTATGCAGCGCACAAATCTAAGTCCGTTGAGTGGAGTCCCGTGGTGGATAAACTACTAGAGGATGAGGAGAAGTGATTACCTCAATCCTATTATTAATAATCGCCCCACTACTTAGTATATTCTTCGTATACATGGCTGTAACGGAGAAGGATTTATTGAAAGCCGCTGCATACTCCGCGGGGCAGAGTATAGCATACTCGATCCTGCTACAGGCTATGTCTACACCAGACATTGTAATGACTTATATTGCTGTATCAGTTGGACTATACTCTGCTCTCCTAGTATTCGTTATTAGTAAAACTGAGAGATTTGAGAGGTGATAATGGATTGAGTAGGAGGATCATAATACTCATACTACTATTCACCGCCACCCTAATAGCATCATTCACAGCGACGATAATCTTAAACCCAGCTACTCCAAGTGAGCTTAAAGGACTTGCAAAGTACTATGTCCTAAACACGATAAATGAGACGGCAAGCCCCGAGGCTGTTACAGCCATAGTTTGGGATTATAGAGGACTCGACACAATTTACGAAACCCTTGTATTGTACCTAGCAATCGTCGGTGGACTCGCGATGTTTAAGATGAGTGAAGAAGCATTATTGAAGACTAGGATCGGCTTAACACTACTATCTAAGACATCTACAAAGATAGTAGCACTCTTAATAGCATCTATTGCAGCGGCGATTGTATTCCATGGACACCTATCCCCCGGCGGGGGGTTCCCAGGTGGCTCCGCGGTGGCTGTGGCCTCGATGATCATAATACCCGTTTTTGCCGCTGGTACATTAATAGAGAAAGGCGTGTCATCAACAAAACTCGTGGCAATTAGAGGAGCTGCACTGACGGCACTTGGACTTGTAGCTCTACTGCCGGTCGTAAAGGGGCTTGAAATAGTGACAAATCAGAGATTCTACCCAGCCAGTATACTTGGTTTACCAATAAGTGGTAGTTTATCGCTATATAATCTCTTCGAATCCCTCGCTGTCGCATCAGGCTTCACAGCCATAGCCCTCTACTTATCTATACCCGAGGAGGCTCACAAGGGTGGTAGTGGTGCTTGAAGCCTTCACGTATATACTAATAATAGCAGTCCTCGGATTAAACGCACTAGTATCCATTTATGGAATAGTATATGGGAGGAGCCTAGTGAAGAAACTAATATCTCTAACCATACTATCCGATACCGTACTAGTGGCTGTAATATTCGCTGGATTCTACTATGCCTATCCAATAGTCCCACCAGTATACCAGGATCTAGCGGGTGCTGGGAGAGAGTTCCTCGTGAAACACGCGTCCGACCCACTGCCACAAGCACTAGTCTTAACAGGTATCGTCATAGGGCTTGCAGTAAACGCGTTAATTGCCTTTGGGATTATACAGGCATATAGGTTGGCGAAGACAACGGATGCTAGAAAAGTTGTTGAGGTACTTAGTGGTGTAGAGGTGACTGAGTAGTGATGAAGTACATTGTCGTGGGCTTAATAGTATTCATAGTGTATGTTTCATTCGCTGGATCTACAAGTCCATACACATTGGCAACAGCCACAATTATCTCAGGGGTTCTCAGTGCTTTAACAGCTAAATACCTTGTAGTAGACGAGAGGAAATTAATGGAGCCATGGAGACTACTAGTTCTAATCTACTACTTCTTCAAGTACATGACGATCATTGAGTTCAAAGCACACATGGATGTAGTCAAGAGAACTTTCACTATGGATATTAAACCCGGCATCGTGAAAGTACCGGTTAACGCTAAGTCGAGGTACGCGAGATCACTCATAATGGGCTCTATAACTAACACGCCTGGAACCGTAGTAGTGGATGAAAAAGACGACTACTTCTACGTAAACTGGATTTACGTATCAAGCCCAGACCCCTTAGAGGCTAAAAAAGCTATTAGCGAGGAGTTCGAGAACTTCGCGGTTAAGATATTTGATTAGAGGTGTGAGTATGATTGAGCCCCAAGTTATTGAGTCATTCATAGGCCTCGCCCCCTTTATTCCCGCATTCTTTGGATTTGCAACTCCAGTATTGTACCTTGCCGCTAGGAATAAGCTAATTGTCTTCTCCTTTCTCTTATCTGGACTTACATTATCGACAATGATATCGATTCTCGTAGCTATTGGAACATATGCAACCGAGAATCCACTTGTCTTCAAGGCTGGTGGATGGCCCGCTCCAATAGGTATAGTGTACATAGTTGATCGCTTTAGTGCAGTACTCGGACTAGTCTCATCCTTTACATTGCTACTAATAGGGCTGTATAGTGTGAGCTATATTGTTGACGATGCATATCCATGGTATGCAATACTGCTACTGGGAAACGCTGCCGGGATACTAGGTGTTATATACACAGGTGATTTATTCAATTTATTCGTAATGCTCGAAGTCACTGGTGTGTCTAGTTACGCTCTAGTAATGTACTACAGGCATAGAGCAGACTCAATTGTATCGGGGTTGAAGTACGCGTTTATAGGATCACTCGGCACAACACTATATTTACTAGCAATGGGCCTACTCTACAGCTACTATGGAACACTGAACACTATAGACTTCTCCTATAAACTACAGTACATTACAAGCCCAGCCCATGCATATGCTTTTGGAGCAATAATGATACTAGCGCTGTGGGCATTCAGTATTAAGAGCGGTGTTTTCCCAAACCATTTCTGGCTTCCAGACGCACACCCAGCAGCACCAACACCTATATCAGCCCTATTGAGCGGGCTAGTAGTGAAAACTGGATTAGTTGGACTATATAAAGTACTGTACATATCAACATGGAGTATAAGTGGAGGAGTATATGGCTCCATTAGAGAACTAACAGCCCTCGCAGCGATAATAATGGGGGCTCTTTCAGCTGTTTTCGGAGCACTACTAATGTTTATTCAGAGGGACGTCAAGAGACTTATAGCATACTCAACGGTCATGAACCTAGGCTACTTATTCATGGGCATTGGCTGTCTAACTCGGAGTGGACTAGAGGCGACACTATACTACACCATCGTACACTCACTAGCGAAGGCAACGTTATTCATGAGCGCGGGAGTGTTCATTAAGGCCGCTGGAACCCGAGACCTCGATAAATTAGCTGGACTCGGCTCAAGATACCCCGTTGCAGGTATAGCACTAGCAGTGTCAACACTAACTCTTGCAGGTGCTCCCCCACTCCCAGGGTTCCTCGCTAAGCTACTCTTATATGAGGCACTATTCGAGAAAAGCCCTGTAATAGCAATTACCATGATTATTGCTAGCGCTATCGGGCTACTATCATACATGAGGCTATTCTACACGATACTACTAGGTGTACCCGTTGTTTCATGGAAGCAGTTGGATTTTAAGTGTGCAAAGATAGTTCTACTACTACTATCAATAGTGATCATAGTAGTAGGCATAGTATTCCTATTCAACCCGGATTTCTTATCAAAGATCATTGGTGCAGCGTCAACACAGTCAACCATAAACATTGAAAAATACGCAGAGTACGTCAAGGGGACTCTACGCCTACCATGACAACGATACATTGAACCATAGTACTCAACTTGAACTAATAACATCTACTTCAACTTCATCGCCATCTCTAAGTCCAAGTGCATCCCTTAACTTAACACCCGCAATCAACTCTACAACCCTACAGTCGTGTCTAGAAGCGAGTGGTTTTAACACTAAAACCTTGTATCCCTTGACGTATCCAATGTAGCCTAGAGCACTGCACAGTCCCTCCTCTGGTGGATTAATAACTATTGGTTTCACACTCTTCAATAACTCATTGAAGCACTCACCCAGTAGAATATTGAGTGTACCCGGGTACGGCTTCTCACCAAGGTGAGTCTCTAGCGCCTCGGAGTACTTCTCAACATACCAAGATGCTACTCCAATCCCAGATACTACTTTTCCCCGTATTCTCATAAATTTAATCTACCATTACAATGCGATAAAACAAGGCATTTATTTAGGAGAAATAAAAAGAATGGATAAAACTACTACTTTAACTCCACTATTTTCTCAAGAGTCGTGATCACATAGTCCAAATTGAGCTTTCTAAGAGCATCTCTCCTAGGAATCCCCCTCTCATCCCAACCTCTCATTTCATAGTACATATCGAGCATTTTACTGTATTTATCAAAGTCTAGTTTATGCCCAGTGTACGGCCCCTTGGTCAATGGGTGTTTAAACCACCTTGGAGGTGGATAGTCCATTTCGCGATCCCATCCTCCATACTCCCTGATCCAGAACGCCCTGATCAACGAGTACACTCTACTAGCTACCGTCCTCAAACTATCTAGACTCCAGGATACACCTGTGGCTGCAGTGAGTAACTTGGGGTAGTAGTCTAGATCCAACCCCACTTCAACCCATGGAAGCCTACAAGTAGTCAACGACTCAAACATCCCTCCCCTTACATCCTGGAGGAATACAAGCCTCTCTACTTTCTCCCTCGTGTAGCCTAATCTATCTGTTTTAACTTCATATGATATAATCCAGGCGTCTTTGTGGTGTGCGCCAATTGGTGATGTACCATACGCTAGCGCCATACCTGGTGCAGCGTGGCAATCGTATGCAGATACCTCCAAGCCCTTAACATGTATTGCGAAATCTAGTGCCTCTCTCCCAATGCTCTTAGCCATTCTCCACACTCCCTCAGCTATGAATGCTCCAAGACCCTTCCTATAGGAGGCATCTACTACGAGCCTCTTGATCTCTCTGTAGTCACCCCACTCAAGTCTCTCCTCCACTAGCTTCCTCTCACTAGCCTCCATGTAGAATGCCAGCGAGTTCCCTAGGCTAATAGTGTCTATTCCCATTTTATCAGCTAGTTTATTGATCTCTGCAACTCTCCTCAAGTCGCTCAATAATATATTACTACCAAGCATAGCTACGTTCTCATAATCCAACTCACTCTCCTCACCCGAGTCATCTAGTATCACGTTACCACACTGCATGTTGCAGAATGGACAGCCCCTCCTATCAACTTTCAGCTTCTCCATTAAGTCTCCACTTATAGACTCGTACTCCTCCCAAACACCCTCTCTAAAGTTCTTTGTTGGCAATACACTATTCTGCTGACTCCACACAATAGTCATCATAGTACCCTGCCTAATCCAGAAGTCGTATCCATCGCTCTTTAGGATCTTATTATAGGCCTCACTAGCAATCCTCTGAAACTCCTCTCTATTCGCGATAGGTGGCTCCCTAGAGCCCTTGATAACAATAGCCTTCAGCTTCTTACTACCCATTACAGCGCCAACACCTGGTCTACCACCACTCCTACCCTTCTGCGAGACTATTGTAGCATACCTAGCTAGATTCTCACCTGCAGGTCCAATTAGTAAGATCCCAACACTCCTCCCATGCTCTCTAACTAACTTGTCTTCAGCTGTGAAAGTGTCAAGCCCCCACAAGTCCTCGGCATCTCTAAACTCTACTCTCCCATCCTCGATGTATAGGTAGATAGGCTTCTTCGAGGCACCAGTAACCACGACTGCATCGTAACCTGATCTCTTCAAGTGGAAGCTAGCCATAGAGCCTAAATTACCATCACCATAGCCACCAGTCAAGGGGCTCTTAGTAGCTACTTGTACTTTACCACTACTAGGCGCTGGGAGAGATGAGAGAGGGCCATTTGCAATAACCAAGTGGTTGTACGGTGAGTACGGGTCTACACCGACCGGGTTTAAATCCCACAGTAGCTTCACCGCGAGCCCTCTACCACCAAGATACTCGAGGTATATTGAGGAGTCTAGTGTAATCTCCTTGACTTGCCTACTCGTTAAGTTAATGTATAAAACCCTACCCCACCAACCATTCAAATAAATACACCCATAATGGATCTATGGAAGGCTAAGAAATAAATACTTTTCAATAAACAATGCTCTGAAACCCTAATACAATTAGTCATCGCTCAACCCCCAGTATTTCAGTAGCAGTAATTCCAGCTGTGAAGACATATAAGTCGCTTTAACTATATAGTTAAATGGTGATATAGTGAAAAAATATGTAACTATCTCTGTCATCAAGGAGGTTAAAGATCTACTAGAGAGAGACAAAGGTAGACGCGACTGGAGTAGCTACTTACTTGAATTATATAGGAAAGTAAAGGAAGCCGAAGCAGAGTCCTCTTTCAATGAACTGAGAAAACTCCTATCGAGAGAAGACCTCGAGAGAATTCTCGAGTCCAGTAGGGAGTTTAGAGAGAGGTTTAAATTGAGATGAAGTTGCTCGATACTAGTATAGTCATAGAGCAGTTGAAAACAGGTATGTACAGACATGGCGCAATATCCTTTATTACACTCATAGAGATCCTTCGAGGAGTTCCAGTGGAGAAGAGAGAGGCGGTTAAGAAGCACCTTGAGAAATCATATACCATAATCCACTTAAATAATGAAATAATATTGGAGTACTGTGAAATATACGATAAACTAAGGAAAACAGGTGAAATCCTCAACGATGCAGATTTACTAATAGCCGCTACTGCAATAGCAAGTAATCTCACTTTGGTAAGCCGCGATAAAGACTTCGAGAGACTATTGAAGCATGGGTTGAAATTAGAGTCTAGTCTCTAAATATATATTCAAGTCTCGGATTTATAACTGTATTTATAAACCTCACTAATCTAGATTTGGATTAGGATTAGGGCCCGTAGCTCAGCTTGGTGGAGCGCCCGGCTGATAACCGGGAGGTCCGGGGTTCAAATCCCCGCGGGCCCATATTCTTCTATCTCCTGTTCTAGAAATAGAGTGTAGGTGTGAGTGTTCAGGTTGGTGTAGGTAATTAGGGTGTCTTATGGTGAAAAATGAAATGATCTTGGCTTACTACTACTGCTATGAGTGTAGATACTCGAGTATTTTCTTCAGGGATTTGAGTCTGCCTAGTGACTCGTTTAAGTAGTCTAGCCCCTCTTCGGTTATTCTATATATTTTCCTAGCGGAGCCCTTCTCGTCGATCTCCCAGTTTGAGACTACTAGTCCTTTGTTTTCAAGCATTTTTAAAACTACGTAGATTGCGGGTGATGGTATGTCGAGTTCTAATTCATCTCTAATTTTCTTCTTTAATTCAATTCCCCTCATAGGGTTCTTACTAAGAGACTTTAGTATGATTAAGTGTAGTAGACCACGTAGCGGCGTATGGTATGATCCACTACACTCACCGTGGTTATGCCCACACCCCCCTCCTCTACACCCATATTCTCCTCTATGACTATCCACATCAATCACCAAATAAAAAGTAACTAATTTACTCTTTTAAGTTTTTATGCAAAGTAAGTTACTTTACTGATCCTACACTAAACAAGAGACCTAGCCTGTGTTCATCAAGGCCTTCCTTTTAATTAACTCATGTATTTTAACTACGGGTATTGCTATGTTTTCCCCATGATCGTAGAATATGTCTCCCCCGATGAATACCATGTCTGGTTGCTGAGACCTCACTGCTATTTGATATAGATTCTCCTGCATTGTCAATGGTATTGTTTTAAGTGGGTTTTTTACGTCGTGGACTAGTAGATCTGATGTAGATTCCTTATCCACGAACCCGGAGTCTATGCCTGTAACTCTATAGGTGCTTGTAAGTATTCTCAGAGATTGATCGGGGTTACCAGTGTGGGCGAAAACCTCTTCAATAGCTGTCAATACGTTTCCATAGCCCCTCGCATCTATAATACTGCATTCATTGTTGACTCTACTGGGTTTACATATGAGCTTTGAGTACTCTCCAATCACCCGGTCACCGTGGTACAATCTACCCTCGTCAACCTCTAGTAGAACTGTGAATGGGTTGCCGGCTACTGTACCCCTCTCAACCACTAAGCCAACCCTCATCATGTTCTCCCGGGCAACGTCAACTACGATCTCGGGGTGCTTTGTCATAGCGATTGGCAGTGTTACTCCATTGATATACGAGTTGACTAAACCAACATTCGCTAGTTTCTTCAGCTCCTCTCTCGTGAAGACTGATAAATCCACCCCCTGTAAACCCCTGAAAACATATTCAACCACGTCTAGTATTAAGCTATAGCCATGAAACACGACGGCGTCTCCATTGAAGTCGTAGAGTAAGTCCGCTAATTCATACTCAGGAAGTGGCTCACCCTCACCAACATCACTAATCCTCGTGGAGTCTAGGAATACATAGCCATACTTGAATCCACTACTAGATAGATACCACGTGTTCTTCAGTAGTGTCCTCGTAGCGTAGCCAGATGCCAATCCATACACCTCATTGATACTTACTATACAATATTAGTCAATAGTTAATTAAACCTCATTTAAACCTGGATCATCACGCTGACCTCAGGCTATCCGCTGGCAATCATCGGCTCTGTGAGCCGGGTTATAAAT
>JAJHRV010000086.1 GCA_020833525.1 Thermosphaera sp. | reverse complement strand
GGGTGGAACAGCTGTTGTCGCTAAAACATGCTTAGAGTTGAGTAAGCCATTGATTTACATTAGTTCAGCCGCTGTCTATGGAGACCCCGTTGAGCTACCCATAAGGGAAGAACACCCTCAGAACCCGCTATCACCATATGGATTGAGTAAGCTTATGGGTGAGAGAGTTGTTGAGTTCTATGGGAGGATTGGTTTAAAACACGTGGTGATTAGACCATTCAATGTCTATGGCCCCGGGCAGAGTAGTGCATATGCAGGTGTCATCACGAAATTTATCACTATGGCTTGTAGAGGGGAGCCACTACTAATTCATGGTGATGGACTACAGACAAGGGACTTCATACACGTAGAGGACTTTTCCAGACTAGTAGAACTTGTTATTGAGGAGAAACCGTATGGACAAGTATTCAACGCGGGGAGCGGTGTAGCAACCCGTATATTGGACCTGGCAAAACTCATAATTAAATTAACCAATGGAAATGTAGATGTTAAGCACACAAATCCACGTCCAGGAGACATTAGGAGTAGCTGGGCAGACATAACGAAGGCCTGGGTGATTCTTGGATATAAACCCATGGTGACTCTTGAAGATGGGATCAAGTCTATTATCCCTGATCTATGCCGCGGTGTAGGCCAATCGGTAGGTTTATAAATGTGCACTTTTTATTAATAAAAGTGCACGGTGAGCGAAGTGGCTTGCTTCATAACACCATTAACTATCGGGATAATATTGTCAATAATTAAGAGGCTTTGGAAAGGCGCTGAGAGAATTAGATTAGATATCTTAATATACATGATGCTTGGCGGTGCATTAGTGCTTGTAGCTGAGCACGTTTGGCATGGTGAAGTAGTTCCATGGCCTCCATTCCTCACAGCTATGAGCAACCCCGAGGATATACCAATAGTAATCAATGAGATGACGCGTGTTGGTGGGGCAATGGCACTAGCAGTTACAGGGGCATGGGGGCTCATACTGGGGTTCACTAAGAAGCTACAAGTCAAGATCACTACACTCAAACCCATAACAACAACCTTCGGTACTGGTGCTAAGTAAAAATGTGGCTTCTAGCACTACTCGCATTCTCTACTATCACAACCATAATATACAAGGCGTGGAGGAGATTAGGGGAGAGGTATAGAATCGATAAACTCGCATTGATCTCCTGGGGAGCCACAATAATGTTCACAGTTGACACTGTATATGCATACCTCGAGGGAGAGGAGCCAATAGAGTTCTCAATAGACGCAGCACTACTAAGCGCCACCCTTATCGGAGTAGCTATTTTCATTTGGCTCGTAGCTCTATTGTATAGTAGAAAACACTAGTTTTTCCCTTATATCCCTCTATATTCCTACATATGCATCTAAAGATTATTGATTATTTCATCTCCCGGTGTTTCAATAAATGGAGTGCTCTTTGTTTAAGTGCAATAGGTGTAGTGATTGCTGTTTCTTCAAGGGTGAGGATGAAGACCCTATACTACTCCCCCACGAAGTATACTACCTCAGGATCCTCGGTGAGCACTATGGTGTTAAATTAGAGTTTAAGCAGTTGGAAAACGGGTTCTATAGGTGGATTATTAAGGGCTACTGCCCATTCTATGATCCCGAGTCGCATTCCTGTAGAATTCACGTTGAGAAGCCATTGGCTTGTAGAATGTTCCCACTACTCCTAGACATCGTAAATTTGGGAGTTGTGGCATCCTCTAAGTGTACTTGGGTGGGTAGATGTATTGGTAGAATTAAGAGTATTAGTAGTGAGGGTGAATTAGCGAAAATATTTCCCGTAGAGTACGAGGCGCTGAAAGAATTACTAGGCGTAATATATAGTAATGGTGTAATCGCAGTTGCCTTTAGAGCCAAAGCAACTGAAGACGTACTAAGTAGACTCAGGGAGAAGTGTGAGATCACTAGTTGTATTGAGAGTAGGCTATTAGAGGGGTTACACTTAGTTTTACTAACTGGTTGCAATAGTGAATTCGTTGAGGAAGTGGTTGGATCAGATAATGTAGAGTTCTTGATCGAGGAGAAACTAGTACTTGTTTAATGGTTATTAGGAGTAACGCGCTTTGTTCTTATATAGGAGTCAAATACGCGGGTAGCGAGTCAATGTCGATAGATCTAGAGAGCATTAAATTAAGATTGCTGACTCCTCCAGCTGGTGAATTGAAGTGTGTGGAGAGATACATAGTGCCGTCTCCACAGAAACCCCTATACTCCATCTGTATCACGGGGAGCACATATGTAGTGTGGGATAGTGTTGCCGAAGACCCTGTTGCAGTTAATGAATTACCTAGGATCGAGGAGAAATTGTATGATGTCTTAGTTGGTGACGAGTCCCTCGTGGACTTAATAGAGGAGATCAAGGATGAGAGACTCAAACACATAGTTGAGAGAGAGTATATGGGGTACGGTGTACTAGAGCCTTTCCTACTAGATCCAAGCATTAACAACGTCCACGTAATGAGTAATAAGCCAATACAAGTCCAGCATAGAGTTCATGGAAGGCTCTCTACAAACATCGTATTAAACACCGATGAAACATCGGAGCTAGCACTGAGACTCTCAGCAGCCGCTGGTAAACCACTCTCAGAAGCTACTCCTCTAACTAGCTTCATTGAGCCACGCTACGAGGCAAGAGTCTCCATCATCTTCCTCTCAGATATTACAATGAGGAGGAGTTTAACAATCGATATTAGGAAGCCCACGGAGAAGCCATGGACTATACTAAAGCTCATAAACCTTGGCTCAATAAGCATAGAGGAAGCTGCATTCCTATGGCTCATGGTGAAGTACAAAGTCCCGATCCTGATTGTTGGGGGAATGATGAGTGGTAAGACAACACTCGCTACAGCTCTACTCGCATTAATACCACCAGGTAGTAGAGTCCTCACTGTTGAGGATACACCAGAGATCAGGCTACCGGCCACCTATTGGACTAGGACTACTACAAGGGACTATGGAGAGTGCAAAGTCTCAGTATTTGATATACTTAAAGTTGGCGTTAGGCTATCGCAAGACTACGTTATTGTAGGTGAAATACGTGGTGAGGAGGCGAGAGAGTGGGCTCACTCAATACTACTCGGACACTGTGCAATTACGACATTCCACGCTGAGAGCCCTGAAGCCGCAATACTGAGGCTAATATCACCCCCGATCTCACTAGACCCCCAGGTACTGAGAATGCTCAATGTATTCGTGAAGACAAACCTCATTGAGCGAGAGCCCGGTAAAAAGATCTTTAGACACGAGGTATACATACATGAGGAGGGAGTTGTGACTCCACTATTTATATACAATCCATCTACAGATAATATTGAACCACGCGTGGAAAACCCCATTAAAACCCTTAAATTCATAGATAGAGTAGTGCTTACCCATAGAACAACAAGAGAGGACTTAGAGAGAGAATATAGGGCCATGATTGAAACACTCGAGGAAACATACTTCGAGGCGCTTAACGTAGACCCCTCCCTTGATACACCATCTTATAAAGAACTACCCGAGATCCTCTACACTAAGCTCTATAGAAAACTAGGGTTGAGTAAGTCTTAGTTCTTAATATTTATATTCCCATATTGTAGAGTAGAATCTTGGAGAATTGGAGAATTAATTGGGTTAATAAGTGGTTTTCTTGGTGTTGACTAAGCTATTAGGGTACTTAAGGAACTCTGTGAAAGCAGTGAATAATAGAGTAATTATACTTGATCTCGGCTTATCCCTCGGAGTCCTCGTAGTGTTAAGATTTACCACTAGACTCGACTACCTCTCCACTGCGCTAGTAATTCTAGCTACTGTAGTTGCATTAAACCTGGATAAATTGCCTAGAGGATATGTAGAGAAAACACGTAGATTGATGATAACTTCTCTGTTAACCACTGGTAGGGGTTTGAAAGCGAGCGAAATAAGGCTCCTTGGATTAGCATTGAAGATCGCGGAGATCCTTGTTCTACTACTCTCTCTATTTACAGTTCTATATACTACTATGCTTGGATTAAATTCTATATTATTGATTGCAACTTGCCTAGCCATCGCGTTATTAGTGGTAATACTAGTGCTCCCAAAAATACTAGTATACTCCTGGACTTCGGCGAGGAAGACGAGTATAGAGGTTGAACTCCCATATCTCGCAATACTACTAAGGGTTGTATCAGCTATGAATATACCAATCTACGATGTTCTCTCACTAATTGAGAATAGTACAGCACTACAAGCTTCTGCTAGAGAGGTGAAGTTTGCTAGAAAAATAGCGATGGCTACGAGGGTCTCTCTATTTGGTGCTCTAGATAACGTATTTTCACACCACCCCTCAGAGAAAGTTGTAAACTACTTGAGGAGATTGATTATCGCAGCCTCTACATATGGAGACCTCGCAAGTGTCTCAGAGAAGATATTCGATACTTTCTACAATTTATTTGAGTCAAAGATCTCGGGTCTCGTTGGTAACTTTACAATTATAGTTGGTACTTCACTATTTGTATACCTCTTCCTCCCAGTAATTATTGCAGCCGTAGCACCAGTTATGGGTGGTAGTCTACTACTAGTGCTTGGTGCATCCCTCTCGATCCAAGTATTTGTATTTTTCGTACTATACGCTATGATAATGAATCTATACCCTACAAGCCTGGTTGTAAAGCCCTCTAGTAGACTCCGCGTGGTTTCAATAGCTACAATAGTACTGACGTTGTCTATACTACTCTACAACTTATTCTCTAT
>JAJHRV010000085.1 GCA_020833525.1 Thermosphaera sp. | reverse complement strand
ACTGAACACCTGCAGTCTCTATAAATGCAACTTGAATAGCGTGTAGTTTTCCAGGTGGTGCAATACCCTCAATAGTTGTCACCTCAGCTCCATCTAGTCTAGCTGTTAGAGTCAAACAAGAGTTCCTAGGCTCACCATTAACTAGCACAATACAAGTACCACACTCGCCTCTACCACAACCCTCTTTGACACCAGTGAAGCCTAGTCTATAGCGGAGCGTGTCGAGTAGTCTCTCGTGCCCAGGCACTTCTAGCTCGTAGTCTCTCCCATTAACTCTCATTTTAACCCTATGTAAGCCCTGCACTCTACACCACCCCAAGCCTCTTACAAGCCTTAAGTAGAGACCTCTTAACAGAAACCTTTGTCATTTCAAGCCTATATTCTCCAGAAGCCCACCAATCACTATACTTCACCACGCTCCTCGGTATAACCTCCTCAACAGCTTTCTCAATTAACTCAACTGAGAACTCCCTCCCCTTTAAGTAGTCCTCTAGTTCCCTAAGTCTCCCTGGAATTCTATTCAACCCCGTGGTGTCTAGGGAGATCCTTACATCAATAATTCTTTTACCCTCTAGCTGGATGTACGAAGCAGAGTTTGCTAAGCCCGCTATTAGGATGCCCCTACGATCAAACTTCTCGAAGGCGTTTGATGCCCCCACCGGGGGCTCGGGGAATAGTACTTCAGTAATGATCTCGCCTGGCTTTAAATCGGGTTTCCTACGCTCTAGTATCAGCTTCTCTAGTGGAACAACTCGTTCGCCATTAACCCCCCTAAGCCTCACACTCGCATTATATACATGTAGTAGTACAAGGTAGTCGCTGAAGTCGGTAGCTGTAGCTATGTTTCCACCAATTGTAGCCATAAATCTAAGTGACATTGTTCCAAACTTACTCCAAACATCTCTAAAACCAGCAAACCTCTCATCCCTGTGTAGTATACTCCGCGATAGATCCCAAGGCGTTGCCAAGGCACCTATTTTTACATAGCCATTCTCCAGCTTCACGTAACTTAATTGGTCTCTAAATCGCGTAATGTCCACGAGGTATTTAGGGGGCTTAATTCTCTTATCCCTTATTAGTACCAAAAGCTCTGTCCCACCAGCTAATGGCATTGCTTCAGGGTAGTAACTTGCTAGGAATCTCAATGCCTCTTCCAGGCTTGAGGGCTTGTATAGATCGAATATAGCACATCACCTATTTGTTAAGTATTTTAAGAGATGGGCAGGGTTAATAAATTTGTTATTGGAGAGTCCTTAATCTATATAAATTCCAGTTGGTAATTTAGTGTGGGAGGTGGTCTATGTGAAGGTGTGTAGGGATATAACTGAGTGTATAGGTGGAACACCTATTATTTTACTAAATAGAGTTAAGCCAGGTAATGTAGAAGCCGAGATCTGGGGTAAAATGGAGTTCTTGAACCCGACGGGGAGCGTTAAAGATAGAATGGCATTGTACATGTTGAGGAAGGCTATTGAGAGAGGAGAGTTAAAACCAGGGATGACAATCGTGGTGCCAACCACGGGTAACACAGGGATAGCATTTTCATCTCTAGCTAGCGTTATGGGTTTTAAAGTGTTAATTGTAATACCCGAGGAGATGAGTGCTGAGAGATTTATGTTAATGAAGCTCTTTGGCGCGGAATTCTACTTCACACCCGGTGGAGAGGCTGATGCTGGATACGCACTAGACACAGCGAGAAAAATAGTTGCAGAGAACCCGGATAAGTACTACTTATTCGACCAGTGGAGTGATGAAGCCAATGTACAAGCCCACTACGAGACCACAGGGAGGGAGATAATAGAGCAGATTGGTTGCCCAAAGGCCTTTGTGGCTGAAATCGGGACTGGAGGTACATTAATGGGTGTGGCTAAGAGGCTTAAGGCGGAGTGTAGGGATGTCATAGTTGCAGGTGCGGAGCCAGCTGAGTGTCCCGTGGCCGCGGAGTGGTTTAGAACAGGTAAGCCTGGTCCATATGGTAGACACGAAATAGAGGGTGTGGGAGATGGCTTTATACCCGATATCGTGGCCAGGTATAGGCATCTGCTAGACGACTTCGTAACTGTTACAAGTGATGATGCAATCAACATGGCTAGGCGAATAGCTAGGCTAGAAGGCCTCCCCGTGGGTATTAGCTCTGGGGCAAATGTAGCGGCCGCCATAGCCCTCGCGAGGAAGCATAATTTGAAGAGAGGGGATAAGGTAGTAACTATTCTACCAGACTACGCAGCCAGGTACTTTAGTACGAGGTTGTTTAAGAAGAAGCGTGAAATAGCGTCTCGTAAAACCATACTAGAGGAGCTGAGTATATAGAAGTATTTTCCCTCACCCTCCCTCAATTGCTTTGAAACCTGTTAATTCAACTAATCGCTTCACAAATAACCAATCCTCGCTTGTTAACTCCTTTGATAATTTAATAGTGACACTTAATCCACCCTCACTAATCTGTGGAGACCCCTCAAAGTAGTATATCGGATTATAACCCTTCGAGAGTAAGATAGGGTTTAAATCGTAGATCACTCTCTCAACGTAGACGTGGTTCACAACCTCCCGTATTAGTATAGACTTCCTGTCTTTACTTAAAATGCACTTCATAATCCCCCCAGTAGTGTTGTCACTAAATATAATCATGGTAAAAGTTTAAATACTCGAGTCCCGGATATTATCGGCTTAAAGGTATTTCGAGGCGTTTAATGTATGAGTAGGCATAAACCATGGTTTGTAGGTTACCTCAAGGGTAAAGACTGGTTGTCAAACTACGACTACGATATAGACACTATTAAACTAGTTCTCAAAGCTGCTAGAGAACTCAAACAACTATTCCACAGTGGCGTTAGGAGAGTAAACTGGCTTCATGGTAGGACGCTATACATGATATTCTACAATAAGAGCCTTAGAACAAGAAATAGCTTCCAGACGGGAATATACCAGCTCGGAGGACACGGTATATACATCAGCCCAGATCAAGTATATGCCCCAACCCTACCCGAAGACATGATCCCCTATCAAACAGAGGCCATTAGCGACGTTGCGAGGGTTTTAAGTAGATATGGAGATGCAATAGCGATAAGGATCTATGGAGACGCTGCAAAGTGGATTATTGGTAGAGGACACAGGATCATAAGTGAGTTCGCTAAGTGGGCTGACATACCAGTATTAAACATGGAGGATGATATATGGCATCCATTCCAGGCTCTCGCAGATGCAATGGCTGGATTCGAGGCACTTGGTTGGCCAAGCGATCTGAGGGGTAAGAAAGTAGTCGTTAGCTACGCTTATAGTGGTGGATTAAAGCCGCTTGCTGTACCACAAGACGTGGCAGCTATGTTTGCTATGATGGGTGCAGATGTCTATATCGCACACCCACCAGGCTTCGAGTTAATGGATGAAGCAATTGCTGTAGCTAAGAAGTACGCAGAGCACTGGGGAAGCGAGTTCAAGGTAGTGTATAACATAGATGAGGCTTTTGAGGGTGCAACCATAGTATACCCCAAGGCTTGGAGCCCCAAGAAGTTCTTCCCACCATACAATAACGTAGTTGATAAAGAAGGAGCTAAAGCCTACCAAGACAAGTTCAAAGACTGGATCGTAACCAGGGAGAGACTTGAGAAAGCTGGGAAGCCATTCTACATGCACTGTGGTCCAGCTGATAGAGGGCAGGAGGTAACAGATGAAGTATTAGACTCATACGAGAAGAGCCTCTACTTTGAGGAAGCTGAGAACAGGCTCCACGTCCAGAAGGCAGTTATGGCTATGGTGATGGGTGAGTAGCCCTATTACTCTTTTTTACTATTTTTATTGCTTCATATCCTTGGTCACACTGTAGAATAAACTACTGGCTGAGTATCCATGTATGTGGAGAAACTCGTCTGTAGCAGGTGTGGTAGGAGCTATTCTCTTGATGAGAAACCACTACTCTGCATTAATAGGGATCTTGGGAGGCTCGATATACACTACAACTACGAGGAGGTGGCGAAGTCTCTATCTAAAGAGGAGTTGAAGCACAGGTCATTCTACATGTGGAGATACCTTGAGCTACTGCCAGTACCCAGTAGAGACTACATAGTGACACTCGGCGAGGGTGGAACACCCTTATTGAAGGCTAGTAGACTAGGTGAGAAACTTGGTTTGAAAAACCTTTACTTGAAAGATGAAACCCGGAACCCGACGGGCAGTTTCAAAGATAGAGCTATGAGTGTATCTATCTCGATGGCCAAGTTCTTTGGCTTTACGAAAGCCGTAATAGCTAGTAGTGGGAATGCGGCTGCGTCGCTAGCAGCTTACGGAGCGAAAGCGGGCGTAGAGGTTTACGCTCTCGTACCTCACTTCGCTGCTAGTGGTAAAGTTTCTCAGTTGCTAATGTATGGGGCTAAGGTAATAAAGATCAGATGGCTGGAGGCAGAAGATCCAACTGTTAAAATGATGAGGATTCTATATGAGAAGTATGGTTTCTACCCAAGCCCAAGCTTCGGGGTTTTCAATCCATACCAAGTCGAGGGCCCTAAGACTATATCGATGGAGATCGTGGAGCAACTGGGTTGGAGTATACCCGACCAGGTCTTTGTCCCAACCGGTGCAGCGAGTCTACTCACTGGTATATACAAGGGATTTATAGACTTTAACGAACTGGAGTTTATTGATGGCTATCCAAAACTCATAGCTGTTCAACCCGAAGGCAACCACCCATTGGTGAGAGCTTGGAGAACGCGTACAGACCCACACAATATTAAGCCATGGGAGAAACCACCTGAAACAATA